>JBBQFA010000144.1:0-6728 GCA_038321515.1 Thermoleophilia bacterium
GCGCACCGTGGAGGGACTCCGCCGCTACTGCGTCTTCAGCGGGTTCGACGATTTCATCCGCGTGTGGATCAAGACGACGCGCGCCCTGTGCCACGGTCGCGACTTTCACCAGATCGTCGTCGACTACGCCGCCGACCTTGCGGCCCAGGGCTGCGTGTACGCCGAGCCACTCTTCTCGCCCTCTGAGCCGGTGGCGCGCGGCACCCCTTGGCAGGAGGTCTTCGAAGGGTACTGCCACGGCGCCGACGAGGCGCGCGAGCGGCACGGCGTCGAGATCCGCTTCACGCCCGACATCACCCGCGACTTCCCGCCGGACATCGGCGAGCGTCTGGCCGAGTGGGCGGTGCGCTTTCGCGATCGCGGCGTCGTCGGTATCAGCCTGGGTGGCAGCGAGAACCGGTTCCCTCCCGAGCTCTTCGAGCGTCCCTTCGCCATCGCTCGCGAGGGCGGCCTCAAGGCGGCGCCGCACGCCGGCGAGATGGCCGGTCCGGCGTCGGTACGTGCCGCGCTCGACGTGTTGCACGCCGACCGTCTGCGCCACGGCATCCGCGCCGTCGAGGATCCGCTGCTGCTCGCCGAACTGGCCGCGCGCGGCGTCGTCTGCGACGTGACCCCGGTCAGCAACCTGCGCACCGGGGTCGTCCAAGCCCTCGAAGAGCACCCGCTGCCCCAGATGCTGGCCGCCGGCGTGAGATGCTCGATCTCGAGCGACGACCCGGTGCTGATGGGCACGTCGCTCACCAGGGACTGCGCCGTGGCCGTGGATCTCGGGCACACGCCGCGGGGTATGTACGAGGACGCGGCGTCCGCCGTGTTCTGCGACGCGGACATGCGGGAACGACTGAGGATGATCGGCGAGTCGTACGATTGGGACTCGGCGACGGATCCAGAGGAGATGCCATGAGCGATCAGCCGCGGACGGGCGAGTTCGCCCGCGACCTTCACGTCGTTCTCGGCGCCGGCGGAGGCGCCGGCGGCGCCATCGTGCGCGAACTGGTGGGGCAGGGCCGGCGGGTGCGC
Organism: Thermoleophilia bacterium; assembly: GCA_038321515.1. GTDB lineage: Bacteria > Actinomycetota > Thermoleophilia > UBA2241 > UBA2241 > CAIXSE01. Next base: position 1,021 of record JBBQFA010000144.1, read on the forward strand.
GCCGTGACGCGCGGTGGTGTGACCGCCGCGACCGTCGGCACGCTGCCTCCGGCCCTCTACGAAGACGTGGCTGCCGACGTCACCGACGCGGCGCAGCTCGAGCACGCCGTCGAGGGCGCCGCCGTCGTCTACCACGCCGCGCAGCCGGCGTACACGCGCTGGCCGGAGGAGTTCCCGGCGATGACGCGGGGGGTGATCGCGGCCACGGCGGGCGCTGACGCCAAGCTCGTCTTCGTCGACAATCTGTACATGTATCCGCCGGTGGACGGCGCCATGACCGAGGCGACGCCGGCGACCGCCCAGACGGAGAAGGGCAAGGTCCGCGCCGCCATGGCGAAGGAGCTGCTGGCGGCGCATCGTGACGGCCGTGTGTGCGTCGCCATCGGCCGCTCCTCGGACTACTACGGCCCATGGGCCAAGAACTCGGCGGCCGGCGAGCGCTTGTTCAAGGCCGTCCTCGCCGGCAAGAAGGCGCAGTGGTTCAGCAGCCTCGACCAGCCGCACACGCTCAGCTACCTGCCGGACATGGCGCGAGCCTTCATCGTGCTCGGTACGCGCGCTGAGGCCGACGGCCGCGTCTGGCACACGCCGGCCGCCCCTCCGCTCACCGGCCGGCAGTTCATCGAGCTGGCGGCTCAAGTCGCCGGCACGCCGGCGAAGCCCGCCGCCCTCGGCCTGGGCACCGTGAGGGTCACCGGCCTGTTCGTCCCGATCCTGCGCGAGTTCCCCGAGCTCATGTACCAGTGGGACCGGCCCTTCGTGAGCGACGCGAGCGCGTTCGAGGCCGCGTTCGGGCCGTTCGCCGTTACGCCGCATGAAGATGCGTTGCGCGAGACCCTCGCCTGGTACGGTCAGCGAGGCTCAGCCGGTGGCGTCCGTAGGCGGACCGGGTTGACCCGGCTCAGACAACGGGCAAGGTAGGGGTATCGAATACCTCATCCATCGAAGGAGCGTGCCAGTGCCATCTGCCCGCATGAACGCGTTTCTTCTCGCCCTCATGCTCCTCTTCGGGGTCGCTGCGATCCTGCTGCCCCTCGAGGTGCTCGGGGTGCTCGGCGCTCCTCTCGTCGTTGCCGGAGCCTACATTGGCGGGCGACGCGGCGGGGTCCTTATCGCGTTGTGGGCCATGCTCGTGCTGATGATCGCCTCGCTGGTCATGAGGCAAGCCGACGTCGACAACTATGTCATCGCCGTCGTCGGCTACCTTGCCATCGGCATCCTCGTCGGAGCGGAGGTCGACCGGTTCGCCGCCGAGAGAGACCAGCTGCGGAAGGCCGTGGAGGCATCCGTCCTCGCGCGGCGGCAGCTCTCGGCGAGCGAAGCGCGCTACCGGCTCCTCTTCGAGCAAGGACACGATGCCGTCTACGTGCACGGGCTCGACGCCGCGGGCGAGCCGACGCGCTTCGTGTCCGTCAATGACGCGACCTGCGCCCTGCTCGGCTACACGCGTGAGGAGTTGCTGGGGCTCACGCCGCGCGCCATCGACGCGGCGCCCGCCCCGGGGCAGCTCCGGCGCATGATGGCGCAGTTGCTCAAGGAAGGCAGTGTCATGTACGAGAGCGTGCGCCGGACGCAGGACGGCCGGCTCATCCCCGTCGAGGTCGGGTCGAGTCTCACCGAGGTGGACGGAGAGCTCACGGTGCTGTCCATCTCCAGGGATGTCTCGGAGCGCAAGCTGGCTGAGGGTCGCCTTGAGTCGCTGTCGCTGAGGGACGAGCTGACCGGGCTGCTCAATCGTCGCGGGTTCAGCGTCATGCTCCCGGAGCAGCTGAAGCGGGCCCGGCGTACCGGCCACCCGGTCGTCGTGCTGTACGGCGATCTGGACGAGTTCAAGGAGTTCAACGATGCCTTTGGACACGCTCGTGGCGACGAAGTCCTCAAGGCCGTCGCCGGCGCGCTCAGCCGCACGTTCCGCGAGACCGATCTCGTGGCGCGAATGGGTGGCGACGAATTCTGCGTCATCGCGGAGGCCGACCCCGGCACCGACCCCTCCCTCTTCGGGAAGCGTGTCGAGGAAGCCGTCCGGGATGCCGGTCGTGAGCTGGGGCTGGACGTGGTCCTGAGTCACGGGGAGCTCGTGACTGACTGGCTCGGCCTTGAGGACGCGGCGGCCGTGCTGGCGCGTGCGGACGCCCTGATGTACGCGGAGAAGCGCGCGCGCAGCGCTTGAGCTCCACTTGTCAGAATAATCCAGACCTGATAAGGTGTGTTTTGCAAGACGGGAGCCGGTATCTCGCTTGGGCGCCTCGCGCCAAGCCTTCCTCCCGCAGCAGACCCCCAGACATTGTGACGACCGGACAGTGTTCTGATGTGAAAGGAACACCAGTCCGTAGTCAGTCTGGCCGCCCTGAGGGCGGCCCCCCACAAGACGAACTCCCGCGCACGCCCCTGTATCCCAGCGAGCCGTCAGGCCCGCCGGCGGATGCCGCGCCGTTGCCGCGTACGGAGCCGTCGAGGAAGAGAGACCGAGTGAATCCCACCATCGATACGACCGTCGCACGCACCCCCCAGTCCGACGAGGCCCAGAAGAACCGCCACCGCCGCGGCGGCCGCCATCGCGGGAGCGGCGCCGGGCCCGAGGGGGCGGCGCAGGACGGTCGGCAGCGGCAGGGCGGAGCGGCTCAGCCGGCGCCGGCCGGAGTGGCGCAGCAGACGCCCGCCGAGGCCTACAACGCGCGTCCGCCTCAGCCGCGCTCCGACGACAAGCCGCGCTCTGACGACAAGCCGCGCCCTGACGCAAAGCGGCGCTCCGAAGCCGCGTCTTCAGGCCACACGGCTCGCCCGAGTCAGCAGCGCAGCGAGAGCCGCGGGCGCCGTGACGGCCACCGCAGCGACCGCGACGGCAAGGGCCGCGGCGACCGCGGCGGCCATGGCCGCCGCGACGAGCACCGCGGCCAGGGCGTCGACGAGAGCTACACCGAGCGCAAGCACGCGGAGCGCCCCGCCGGCCCCGCCCCTGTGGTCGACGTCCCGCTCTTCGCCGCACTCGGCCTCACCGGCGACCTGCTCGCCGGCGTCGCCGCCATGGGGTACGAGACGCCTACCCCCATCCAGGAGCAGGCCATCCCGCGCGTCCTTGACGGACGCGACGTGGTGGGCTGTGCGCAGACCGGTACCGGCAAGACGGCCGCTTTCGTCCTGCCCATTCTTCAGCGCATGACAGGCCCGACCGTCGCCGACGGCCGCACCGCCCACCCGTCCGCCCTCGTCGTCACCCCCACTCGCGAGCTCTGTGGGCAGATCGAAGAGGTCGGCGAGACGCTCAGCACCTACAGCGGCCGCAGTGTCGTCGCCGTCTTCGGCGGCGTGCCCTACGACCCGCAGGCCAAGCGCGTGCGTAAGGGCGTTGACCTTCTCGTGGCTACGCCCGGCAGGCTGCTCGACATGCTGCGCCAAGGCCACATCCTGCTCGACAAGGTCGATACCCTGGTGCTCGACGAGGCCGACCGCATGCTCGACATGGGCTTCTGGCCCGACGTCAAGCGCATCATCGACGCGATCCCCGCGAAGCGCCAGAACCTGTTCTTCAGCGCCACGATGACCAAGACCGTGCTCAGCATCATCGAGAACACCCTGCACCAACCGGTGTTCATCGAGCTCGGCGGCAGCGCCCAGCCGGTGGACAACGTGGAGCAACGCGTGCTTCCCGTGAATCACGAGCAGAAGGTCGATCTGCTGGTCGAGTACTTCCGTCATCATGACCCCGAGCGCACGCTCGTGTTCACGCGCACGCGGCGCCGCGCGGAGCGTCTTGCGCGCACGCTCAACAAGGCCGGCGTCAGCTGTGAGGCCATCCACGGCGATCGCACGCAGGGGCAGCGCCAGAAGGCTCTCGACGGCTTCAAGAACGGCAAGATCAGCGTGCTGGTGGCCACCGACGTGGTGGCTCGCGGTATCGACGTGGACGGCATCTCGCATGTCATCAACTTCGACATCCCGACCAACCCCGAGGACTACGTGCACCGCATCGGGCGCACGGCCCGCGCCGGCGCCAGCGGCATCGCCGTGAGCTTCGTCACCGCCGAGGACGTGCACGAGCTGGTCGCGATCGAGAAGCTCATCGGCGAGACGCTCGAGCGCCACGACCTGCCACACTTCGACTACGAGAAGCGCGTGATCCTCGAGAGTAATCAGGTGCAGGCGCGGCCCGGCAAGATGCTGTGGAACGGTGGTGCCCGCCGCTCCTGGAACAAGACCGGCGTCAAGCGCCGCGTCCCGGGCCGCAACTCCAAGTAGAGTCGTGAGGCCGAAGGGGGCGGCGGGCGACGAGCCCGCCGCCCCCTTCGGCGTTCTGTCGCCCGGAGCCGGGATCCGGCTGGCACGCCCGGCGCCGCCTTTGCTATACTGCCGTCTCTGCGTGGGCGACTAGCTCAGTTGGGAGAGCGCCTGCTCGACAAGCAGGAGGTCGTTGGTTCAATTCCAACGTCGCCCACCACCGTCTTCTCCGCCGGTCGCACGGCGGCTCCGCGCGAGAGGTTCGCGCCGCGATGAGGCTCGCGTTACGCGCTCCGGCGCTGATGGCTTCTGCCCCCCGCGGGGCGGGAGCCTCTTCTCGTTCCGGGGTCACGACAGACGACGAACGGAGGGACGAGTGGCGACACGATTGCTGCTGCTGGTGATCGCGGGCGCCGCGGGGACGCTCTGCAGGTACGGCCTCGCCGGCCTTGTGCAGAGCGGGCTCGGCGCCCGTTTCCCTTGGGGTACGCTGGCCGTGAACGTGGTTGGCTGCCTCGCCGCCGGGTTGCTCTTCGGTCTCTTCGAGAGCCGCTGGGCGCTGAGCGGCGAGGCGCGGACCATCGTCTTCATCGGCTTTCTGGGAGCGTTCACCACGTTCTCCGGGTTCATGCTCGAGACGTCCGAGCTGGCGCGCGACGCGCAGTGGCTCAGCGCTGCGGGCAACCTCGTGTTGCAGAACGGCCTCGGGGCCGTGGCCCTGTACGGAGGCCTCGTGGCCTCGCGACTGGTGTAGGGGAGGGGGAGTCATGCAACTGCCCGAGAACGCGGAGTTGCTGCGCGTCTTCATCGGCGACGGCGACCGCCACCACGGTAAGCCGCTCTACGAGGCGATCGTCGCGGCGGCGCGCGAGCAGCACCTCGCCGGCGCCACCGTGCTGCGCGGCTACCTCGGCTACGGCGCCCACAGCCGCATCCACACGGCCAAGATCCTGCGCCTCTCGGAGGACCTGCCGATCGTCGTCGAGATCGTCGACGCGCCGGAGAAGATCGAGGCCTTCCTGCCGCTGCTCGACGAGATGATGGCCGAGGGCATGGTCACCGTCGAGCAGGTCAGGGTGATCACGTACCGGCACCACGCCGGTGACGAAGACGCCTAACGGGCGGCGATCGCGGCGCTGACGGCGCGCACGAAGTCGCCCGCCGCGGCGCAGGCGGCGTCCGCGTCGGTGCTGCGCGCCACCCGGTCGATCAGCGCGCTGCCGACGATCACGCCGTCGGCGAGCTCGGCGACCTGGGCCGCCTGCTCCGGCGTCGAGATCCCAAAGCCGACGGCGAGCGGCGCGTCCGTGCGCTGGCGCAGACGAGCGAGAAGCACGGGCAGCTCGTCTCCAAGCTCTGCCCGCGCGCCCGTCACGCCGGTCACGGCGATGCAGTAGACGAAGGAGGTCGCCGCATTCGCGATCAGGTCGAGTCGCGCGTCGGTGCTCGTCGGCGTCGCCATCGGCACGAGAGATACGCCGCGGCCGGCGGCG
>JBBQFA010000145.1:0-6678 GCA_038321515.1 Thermoleophilia bacterium
GCCCCGGGCTCCCAACGCGCGTGCTTGAGCAACGTCAAGACTGCCGGCCGTTGGCCGGTGGTACCATGCGCTCAGAGATAATCCCTACCGATGGAGTCGGGTATGAGCGACATGACGATCACGCCAAAGACCACCGTCCACACGCTGCTCAAGGAGCACCCCTTCCTCCTCGACTTCCTGGCCGCGTACAACCCCGAGTTCAAGAAGCTCACCAACCCCGTGCTGCGCCGTACCATGGGCCGCATGGCGACGCTCGACAGCGTGGCGGAGCTCGGCAACGTGCCGCTCAACCAGCTGATGAACGACCTTGCCGCGGAGATCGAGAAGCAGACGGGCGCGCGGCCGCCGGTCGCCGATGTGCCGGGTGTCGACACCGTCGACCCGGCCCGTCTCGATGAGCTCGCCGCGATCGTCGCCGACCTGCACGCGGGCAAGACCGCCGAGGAGGTCAAGCCCCGCTTTGAGGAGCTGATCGCCGACGTCGAGGCCACCGAGATCGCCGCCATGGAGCAGCGACTCATCGAGGGAGGCGTGCCGGCGGATGACGTCAAGCGTCTCTGCGACGTGCACGTGCAGGTGTTCGCCGACGCGCTTGAGGGCCACGAGCCGGTACACGCGCCGGCCGGCCACCCGATCGACACCCTGCAGCGCGAGAACCAGGCGCTGCTCCAGGTGACCGCCTCACTGCGCAAGGTCGCGGAGACCATCGGCGAGCCGCCGGACGAGGCGCAGTGGGAGCGGCTCCAAGGCGGGCTGGCCGGAGGCGTCGAGCGCGTCGCCGAGGTCGAGCGCCACTACCTGCGCAAAGAGAACCAGGTGTTCCCCTACCTGGAGGCACATGGCGTCGAGGGCCCGAGCAAGGTGATGTGGGCGATCCACGACGACGTGCGCGCGCTCATCAAGCAGGCGCGGGCGACGATCGCCGCCGGTGACGCCGCGCTCGCGGTGAGCACCTGCCTCGCGCTCGCCAAGATGGCCGACGACATGGTGAACAAAGAAGAGAAGGTGCTGCACCCCATGGCGATGGACACGCTGAGCCCCGAGGAATGGGCGCAGATCCGCGCCGGCGAGGGCGAGATCGGCTACGCCTTCATCGCCGAGGTGCCGGCGTGGCCGGCGAGCGCCGCGGGACCGGCCACGGGCGCGGCCGGCGCCGCAGGCGCTCCGGGCGCGGGTGCTCCGGCCGGCGCCGCCGCCTCCGGCGGCCCAGCCGGCCTGCTCGAGCTCACCACCGGCGGCCTCACGCTCGAGCAACTCAACCTCATGCTCACCATCCTGCCCATCGACGTCCAGTTCGTCGACGAGCACGACCAGGTGCGCTTCTACAGCGAGGGTCAGCGCATCTTCCCGCGCAGCCCCGGCGTGATCGGCCGTAAGGTGCAGAACTGCCACCCGCCGGCGAGCGTGCACAAGGTGCAGCAGATCATCGACGCGTTCCGCGCCGGTGAGAAGGAGACCGCCGAGTTCTGGATCGAGCTCGGCGGCAAGTTCCTCCACATCCGCTACTTCGCCGTGCGCGACGCGGCCGGCGCCTACCGCGGCGTCGTCGAGACCGCGCAGGACGTCACGGGGATCCGCGCCCTCGAGGGCCAGCGCCGGCTGCTCGACTGGTAGCCGGCGCCGACGCGCGAGGCAGGCTCGCCCAGGCGCTCCCCGGCCGGCGCCGGCGGTGGGTCCCCGATGCGATACGATGGGCGGCGGCAAGCACCCATCACGAGAGGTGGTCCATCGATGCTGTGGCAGCGTGGCAGTCTCACTCCCGAACTGGCGGACCTGGTGTTCCGCTTTCTCCCCCTCGACCTCAGCGTCGCCGACGAGGACGACGTGCTGGTGTACTGGAAGGGCGCGACGTACAAGACCTGCGACGCCCGCTACATCGGGCGTGACGTGCGCGACTGCCACCCCGAGCAGTCCCTCGCGTGCCTCGAGGAGATCCTGAGCGCGTTCAAGGCGGGCACCAAGGATGTCGCCGAGGGCTGGGAGCAGAAGGGCGAGGGCATGAAGCGCACCCGGTACTTCGCCCTGCGCGACGACGCCGGAGCCTACAAGGGCATCCTCGAAGTCAATGAAGACGTGACCGACGCCCGCGCCCTGCAGGGCGAGCAGACCCTGCCCGGCTGGTGACCCGGCCGTGGCCGCCTAGGAGATGACGACACGATGACGACCATCGTCGCAGTCACTGGGCTCAACGCCTGGGTGCTGCTGGCCGGCGCCGCCATCGCCGGCCTCGCCTTCGGCATGCTGCTCAACTCGATCATCGCCAGGCGCCGCAACAAGTAGCGGGGCGGCGCCCGGCGCGCGATCTACGGGCGGCGCTCGAAGCGCCCGTCGCGCCCGTCAAAGGCGAGCAGCGCGAGCCGCAGACCGCGGGCGTGCCCGTCGCGCACCACGAACTCGGCCGCCGTACCGGACCCCACGTCACGCCAGGTGTCGGCGTCCCACGGCACGTAGCGCAGCGTCTCGCCGCGCCCAAAGCGCACGCTCAACCCGTCGCCCGCCCCGGCACGCACGGTGACGCTGCCGTAGTACCGGTCTTCATACACACCTGCGTATACCGAGCGCGGCCGCGGCGGCGCGGCGGCGGACGGCGCCGGCGGCAGCCGCTGCGGACCCGCTTCCGCGGCCGTCGCTTCAGCCTCGGCCAGCGCCCGCTCGTGAGCGAACCAGTCGTCTTGCGGCGCGCCGCGCACGTACAGGTCGAGCAACGTCCGGGTGAGCGCCCTCCCGAGCGCCCGCCCCTGGGGGTAGGCGTTGGCGAGGACGATGACGCCCACGCCGTCGGCCGGCACGAGGCTCACGAGCGCGCCCGAACCACGCTCGAGGTCGCCGCTCCCGCGCGCGACGAGGCGGCCGTCGTAGCCGAGGGTCTGCCAGCCCAGCGCGGCGGCCTCCGGCCCGGCCGCGTCCGCCTCCATCACCGTCGTCGGCGTGAGTGTCTCGGTGATCGCGCCGGCCGGCGCCACCCGGGTGCCGGCGAGGGCGCCGCCGTTGAGCAGCATGCGCACGTAGGGGACGAGGCCGGCGATGCTGGCACTGACGCCGAGCGAGGGCGCGAAGACCGACTCGTCCGGCGGATCTTGAGGCTGCATCGACCCGTTGATGAGGCGGTGCGGCGCCGCCCTGTCGCTCGCCGCCAGATACTCACGGTGGGTCAGCGCCGTCGTGACGGCACCGATCGGATCGAGGACCCTCGCGCGCACGAGCCGCGCCCACGACTCGCCGGTGGCCTTTTCGGCGGCGACGGCGGCCGCCGTCACGACGGCGTCTTGCGGCGCGTAGGCGGCGCGAAACCCGGCCGCGGGCCGCAGGTAGCGCAGGCGGCGCAGGATCTCGGCGCGGCCGTAGCCGAAGCCGAGAAGCTCGGAGCCCGCATACGCAGGCAGCCCGCTGCGCTGCGCCGTGAGATCGCGATAGGTCGCCTCGCGGCTGGCCCAGCGGTCGAACAGCCGGAACCCCGGCCAGACCCGGCGCAGTGGCTGGTCCCAGCCGATCTCGCCCTCACCGACGAGCGCCGCCAGCATGGTCGTCGTGTACGTCTGTGAGACGGCCCCGAGCTGGAAGAGGGTGTCTTTGTCGACTGCGTCGGTGAGTCCGATCTCGCGCAGACCGAAGCAGCGCACGTACACCGCGCCGTCGCCGGCGACGACCGCGACGGCAGCCCCGGGCACGCCGCTCCGCGCCACCATGTCGGCGGCGAGCTGCTCGAACTGCGGCAACGCGAGCTTGACCTGCGCCGCGGCCTCGACGCGGCGCAGCGCCGCGGCCAGCGCCTCGGCGTCGGCGGGGCCGGCCGGCGCCGGGGCCGCGGTAGAGGGCGGCGGGAGAGGCGGAGAGTACGGTGACGGTGACGGTGACGTCGGCAGGGTCGCCACAGGCGGCGCCGCCGTCGCTGCCGCAGGCCGGGGAGACGGCGCCGCGTCAGAACTCAGACGTACGCCGCAGCCGGCGAGCAGCGCCGCGGCGGTCACGCCGGCCGCGAGCCCGAGCACCGACCACCTGCATCTCGCATACGCCTCCATGCTGCTCTCTTTCGCCGCCACGGAGAACATACCCTCGCCCACCGCCATGTGGGTGTAGACTGCGCTGCACGGAGTCCAGGAGACGGGAGTCCGATGCACGGCACTCCAGATCCGCACGGGGCCGACGGCGCGCAGCGCGCCGACCTCTCAGCGTGCTTGGCCGCGATCGAGGCGGCGCTCATCGAGCTGCTCGAGGCGCGCGGCGTCCACAGCGTTCCCGAGGCCACGTGCCCTCCCGACGCACAGCCGCTCGTGCGCGCCGTGAACCGCATGATGAGATACCTCGAGGAGATCGTCGCCTTCGTCATGCCGCTTGCCCGCGGGGAGCTCTCGGCGCCGCTGCCGTCCGCCGACAACCTCATGGCCGCGCCGCTGGTCGAGATGCACGCGCGGCTGAGTCAGCTCACCCGGCAGACCCAGGAGATCGCCCGCGGCGACTACAGCCAGCGCATCGACTTCATGGGCGAGTTCTCCGAGGCGTTCAACTCGATGGTCGTCCTGCTCGAGGAGCGCGAGCAGAGCCTCAAGGCCGAGATCGCCGGACGACGGGAGGCCGAGGCCGACCTGCAGCGCGAGCGCGACCTGCTGGTGTCCGGCCCCGTCGTCACGTTCCGCTGGGGCGTCGATGACGAGGGCACAGTCGAGTACGTCTCGCCCAACATCTCCGAGTTCGGGTACCAGGCCGAGGAGTTCATGAGCGGACGGCGCACCTACTCGAGCCTCTTCGACCCCGCCGACCTGGAATGGGCCGTTGAGGACGGCAACGACAAGGCGCGCAGCGGACTCGATGGGTGGACACAGGAGTACCGGCTGATCGATGCCGACGGCGAGACGCACTGGGTCCGCGACTTCACCCACGCGGTGCGCGGCCCGAACGACGAGGTCACCGCCTACGAGGGCTACATCATCGATATCACGCCACAGAAGGAGGCCGAGAGCGCCCTGCGCCAGCGCGAGGAGCAGCTGCGCATGCTCTCGCTGGCCGACGACCTCACCGGCCTGTACAACCGCCGCGGCCTCTTCGCGCTCGGCGAACACGCTATGCGCAGCGCCCGCCGCCGTGTGAGAGGCCTCGGCGTCATCTACATTGACGTGGACGGGCTCAAGGGCATCAACGACCGCTTCGGCCACGGTCAGGGCGACGAGGCGCTACGGGCGCTCGCCGCGATCTTGCGCGCCAGCATCCGGGAGTCGGACGTCGTGGCGCGCGTCGGCGGCGACGAGTTCGTCATCCTCGCCGAGGACGGCCCCGTGATCACCGGCGACCTTCTGCTCCGGCTGGCGCGCCGGGTCGCCGCGTTCAACGAGAAGGGCGAGCACTCGTTCCGCCTGGCAGTCAGCATCGGGGCCGTAGACTGGGAGACCGACGAGCGGGTGACGCTGCAGGAGCTCATCGAACGCGCCGACCAGCGCATGTACGACGTTAAACGGGCGAAGGGGACGACTTGAGGCGGCCGCGCCGCCCGACTTGGGAGGGACCATGACGCAGACAAAGCCGACGCGCACGTCGAACCAGAAGCCGGCAACGGATGCCGGCGGTACGCCGACCGGGACCGGCCCGCACCAGCGCGAACGCCGGTGGTCGTCGCGGGTGACCGAGGCAATGCTCGCGCGCCTCGCGGCGCGCGCCGCCGTCGCCGCCGGAGCCGCCGCGACGACCGTCGAGTCGCCGTTCGCAGGCGAGGTGCTCGGCGAGGTACCCAGGGGCACGGCCGCCGACGTGGCCGTCGCCTGCGCGGCCGCGCGCGAGGCGCAGGCCGAGTGGGCGCGGCGGCCGGCCGAAGAACGGGCCGCCGTGCTGCTCCGCTACCACGACCTCGTGATCGCCAACGCGCAAGAGGTCATGGACATCATCCAGCTCGAGAGCGGTAAGGCGCGCATCCACGCCTTCGAGGAGGTCCTCGACGTCGCCATTCAGGCGCGCTACTACGCGCACACGGCGGCGGGCTTTCTGCGACCGCGCCGCCGCCAGGGCGCGCTCCCCGTGCTCACCGCGGCACGCGAACACCACCGGCCGCGCGGCGTCATCGGCATCATCGCGCCCTGGAACTACCCGTTCACGCTGGCGATCGGCGACGCGCTGCCGGCGCTGGCGGCCGGAAACGGCGTCGTCCTCAAGCCCGACGCGCAGACGCCGTTCACAGCGCTCTGGGCCGCTGGCCTGCTGGAGGAGGCGGGGCTGCCCGCCGGCCTCCTCCAGGTCGTCACCGGGCGTGGCGCCGAGCTCGGCGGTCCGCTGATCGACGCCGCCGACTACCTGATGTTCACGGGCTCGACCGCGACCGGCAGGCTGGTGGCGTCGCAGTGCGGCGAACGGCTCAAGGACTGCGCCATGGAGCTCGGCGGCAAGAACGCTCTGCTGGTGCTGCCCGACGCGCCGCTATGGCGCGCCGTGCCCGGCGCGCTGCAGGGCATCACCTCCAACAGCGGCCAGCTGTGCATCAGCATCGAGCGCGTCTACGTACACGACGCGATCTACGACGCCTTCGTCCCGCGCCTCGCCGAGGCCCTCAAGGCTGTGAGGCTCGGCTCGAGCCTGACCTTCGCCGACGACATGGGCTCGCTGGTGAGCGCCGACCAGCTCGCTAAGATCTCGGCGCACGTGGACGACGCCGTCACCAAGGGAGCCGAAGTGCTGGCGGGCGGGCGCCCGCGCCCC
>JBBQFA010000146.1:0-6619 GCA_038321515.1 Thermoleophilia bacterium
CAGACGTACGTAGAGGCCGTCGAGGGCACGATGACCGGCCAGATCCTCGACGTTGTGGCGACGACGGGCTAGCCCGGGCGGATCTTCTCAGGTGATGCAGCCTGAGGGTCAACCTTGGCCTACGTCTATGGCCGCGCATCCGTTTCACCGCTCGGCTTCCCGAGAACAAGGAGACAAAGGCGCTCTAGACTGACCTGTGCGGAGACCGCGCACACGCCGCAAACGCTTGTTGGAAGGAACGACGATGACGGCGCGCATGATATTCGTGAACCTGCCGGTCAAGGACCTCAGCGACGCGACGAGGACCACCGAGGTCATCGTGGCGTTGTCCGCCGAGAGCCGCTCGGAGGTCGATGAGCTGGTCGCGACGGCGGTCGCCGCGGGAGCGACGATCGCGCGCGAGCCCGAGGACCACGGCACCATGTACGGGCACGGCTTTCGGGATCTGGACGGACATCTCTGGGAGCTCGGCTGCATGGACGCGAGCGGATGAGATCGATCCTCTGTTACGGAGACTCCAACACCTGGGGCGCCGACCCCGCCGGCCCGGACCGCCGCTTCCCCTGGGGCGTGCGCTGGCCGAGCGTGCTCCAGCGCGAGCTCGGTGAGGAGTATCACGTCGTCGAAGAAGGACTGGGCGGCAGGACCACCGTCATCGACGATCCCCTGAACCCGCACCGCAGCGGGTCGGCGTTCCTGGCGCCCTGTCTGGAGTCACACGCTCCGCTCGACCTGGTGGTCATCATGCTCGGGACCAACGACATCAGCTATGCGTGGGTCTCGTCGGGAGCGGCGGCGGATGGTGCAGGCGTGCTCGCGCATCTGGTCGGGCGCAGCGAGGCCGGGCCGGACGGCGGCTCCGCAAGGGTGTTGCTCGTCTGCCCACCACCGGCCGGCCCGATCATCGAGTCGGCGGACCTCTATGCAGGCGCCGAGGAGAAGTCGCGCGAGCTGCCGCGCGAGTTCGAGCGCGTCGCGGTGTCGCTGGGCTGCGAGTGGCTGGATGCCGGGGCGATCGTCACCAGCAGCCCGCTCGACGGATGGCATCTTGACGCTCGAGCGCACGAAACACTCGGGGTCGCGATCGGGGCGAGGGTGCGCCGGGTCTTCGGCTAGCGAACGGGGCGCCGGTGGCGCCGCAAGGCGCTTGACTCTCCGGGCCCAGGTTGATAGCTTTTCTCAGATGCGTTGAGAACAGTTCTCAACCGTGATCCGGGGAGTACGCAGCGTGACCGATCCGCAGCCGACGCACGATATCGAGGCCGTCTTTCGCGAGAAGGGCATCCCGTTCACGCGGCAACGCCGGCTGATCTGGGACTTCTTTGCCGGCGCCGACCGCGCCGCGACGATCACCGAGGCGGCCGACTCCCTGCGCGGCGACGGCGTCGGCCAGGCCACCGTCTACCGCACGGTCATCCTGCTCAGCGACCTCGGCCTGCTGGCCCGCGTGCAGGACCGCCGCGGCGAGATCTGCTACACGGCGCCGCCGATCGGCCACAGTCATCCGCTGATCTGCGGCGTCTGCCGCCGCGTCGTGCGCTTCGACGGCGACGGTGACGTCAAGGAGCTTGAGGCGCGGCTCGCGGCCGCTACCGGCTTTTCCATCTATGGCCACCATCTCGAGGTCTACGGCATCTGCCCGGAGTGCCGGGCGGTCAAGGAGGGCGACCGTGGCGAGTGACGTGCCGGCTGCGGATGGCGCCGGATCCAATGCGTCACCGTCGCTCGCCGGCCGCCGCTTCTTCTGCTCTTGGAGCGGCGGCAAGGACGCGTATCTGGCCTTGCAGCGTGCGATTCTGCAGGGCGGCCGTCCGGCCGCCCTGCTCTGCATGCTGCACGAGGACGGCCTGGTGAGTCGCGGGCACGGCCTGCCGCTCGCTCTGCTCCGGGAGCAGGCCGCGGCGCTCGGCGTCCCCCTCGTCACGCGCGCCACCACCTGGGACGGCTACGAGGCCACGTACGTCTCCGTCCTTGACGAGTTGCGCGCTCAGGGCGTCGAGGCCGGCGTGTTCGGCGACATCGACCTGCAGGCGCATCGCGACTGGGTGGAGGGCGTCTGCGCGGTCGCCGGCATGACCTGCCACCTGCCGCTCTGGCAGGAGCCGCGCCGCCGGCTGCTCGACGAGCTTCTCGCCGGCGGCGTCCGCGCGACGATCGTCGCCGTCGATTCCTCCAAGCTGGGCGCCGACTACCTCGGCCTTGTACTCCGCGGCGCCGTCATCACCCGCCTGGAGGCCGCCGGTGTCGACGCCTGTGGCGAGGAGGGCGAGTACCACACGATGGTCACCGGCGCACCGCTCTTCTCCGCGCCGGTCCCGCTGCGCTGGGACGGCGTCGAGGAGCGTGACGGCCACTGGCTGCTGCGCTACGCCGTTCAGACCGTTTCCACCGCAACACAGCACGAGTAGGCACATCTTGAAGGGAGCACCCACCACCATGAGCACCACCCGTATCGGTCGCCTCACCGCGGCCATCCTCCTCCTCGCCGTCCTGGCCCTTGGCGCGGTCGCCGTGAGCGCTTGCGGCTCGAGCGCCGACGCCGTCTCGACGAGCGCTTCACCGTCCGCAGCCGCGATCACCGTCACCGACGACACCGGCGCTACCGTCACGCTAGATCAGCCGGCCACTCGTGTCGTGAGCCTGGCGCCGGCCAACACCGAGATCGCCTATGCGATCGGCTCCGGCGACAAGATGGTCGCCGGTACTAGCTACGACGACTATCCTGAAGAGGCCAAGAGCTTGCCCAAGGTCGGCGACTTCGCCAACCCGAGCGTCGAGAAGATCGCCTCCTACCAGCCCGACCTCGTGCTCGCGGCCGCCGGCGTCCAGGACAAACTGCTGAGCAGGCTGGAGAAGCTGGGGGTGCGCGTCTACGTCGTCGACCCCAAGACGTACGATGGCGTCATCGCCACCATCGAGAACGTGGGCAAGCTGACCGGTAGCGATGCCGGCGCGGCCGCTGTCACCGACAAGATGACCGCGGCTCAGATGGATGTCCAGGCTGCCGTCGGTGACGCCGCCAGGCAGACCACTTTTCTCGAGATCTACAGCAAGCCGCTGATGACCGCCGGCAGCGACACGTTCATCGACGACATGATCACGATCGCCGGCGGCGAGAACATCGGCGCCACGGCCGGCAGCGGCTTCCCGACCTTCAGCACCGAGGTGCTCGCCAAAGACGACCCGGCGGTGTACATCGCCGACTCCGGGTCTATGAGCAAGCCGGGCGACATCAAGACGCGCGCCGGCTTCTCCGACCTCACCGCCGTGAAGGACGGGCACGTGTACGTGATCGACGACAACCTCATCGCCCGGCCGGGCCCGCGCCTGGCCGAGGGCCTGGCGCAACTGGCCGCGATGATCCATCCGGAGGCGTACGCGACCCCGTGACCCGCTTCGCCCGCACTGGCACGTGGCCGGGCATCCTCCTGGCCGCAGGCATCCTCGCCGTCTGTCTTGTGCTGGCGCTCGCCTTCGGACCGGTCTCGCTGTCGCTCGGGCGCCTCTGGCAGCTCGTGACGGCGGGGCCGGTGCACGGCGACCTGGACAACGCGATCTTCTGGCAGATCCGCATGCCGCGCGTGCTCGTCGCCTCCCTCGTGGGGGCGGCGCTCGCGGTGGCCGGCGTGGTCCTTCAGGACCTCTTCCTCAATCCGCTCACCGACCCGTACGTCACCGGTGTCTCGTCCGGGGCCGCGCTCGGCGCCACCATCGGCATCGTGCTCCATCTCTCCAACCTGCCGTGGACGACGGTGCTCGCCATCGTCGGAGGTCTGGGCACGCTCGTCCTGGTGTGGATGGCGGCGCGCCGCCGCGGCCGCATCGACATCTTCGTCCTCCTGCTGGCCGGCGTCACGATCTCGTACCTCGCCAGCGCCATCGTCACCGTACTCATGATCAGAGCCAGCTCGGACATGTACGCGATCGTCTACTGGCTCATGGGCAGCTTCTCAGGGCGTGGCTGGCCGGACGTCGAGATCGCGCTGGTCACGATCCCGTTCATGATCGTCCCGCTGTTCTTCACCGCCGAGATGGACATCCTGCTGCAAGGGGAGAAGCGCGCGCTCGAGCTCGGCGTCGAGGTCGAGCGCACCAAGCGCCTGCTGCTGGTCACCGCCGGGGTGCTCACCGCGCTCGCCGTCTCGGTGAGCGGCATCATCGGTTTCGTCGGCCTCGTGGTGCCGCATATCGTACGCCTGCTGGTCGGGCCCGGGCACCGGAGCCTGCTGCCGGTGTCGCTGCTGGCCGGCGCCTCGATGATGGTGATCGCCGACCTGCTCTCGCGCACGGTGATCTCGCCCAACGAGATCCCCGTCGGCGTGGTCACGACGTTCGTCGGCGCGCCGCTGTTCGTGTACCTGCTGCGGCGCGGGAGGAGGATCTGATGAGCCTCGTCTCGCTGCGCGATGTGGACTTCGCCTACGACGAGCAGCCGGTGTTGCGGCACATCTCGTTCGATCTCGAGCCCGGCGAGTTCGTCGGCATCGTCGGGCCCAACGGGAGCGGCAAGTCGACGCTCGTCGACCTCATCGACGGCATCCTCCAGCCGGGGTCCGGCGAGGTGCTCGTGAACGGCGTCGCGACGAGCAGGTACCGGCGACGCGACATGGCCCGAGAGGTCGCGCTGGTGCCGCAGAACTTCGACCTCGACTTCGACCTGGTCGTGCGCGAGGTCGTGGAGATGGGGGCGTACTGCCGCGGCAAGGACGCGGCGGCGGGTGGGGACGCCGAGCAGATGCTGGCGCGTCTCGGCGTGGCCGACCTGGCGAGCCGCCGGTTCACCGAGCTCTCCGGCGGCGAGAAGCAGCTGGTGGTGCTCGCCCAGGCGCTCATGCAGCAGGCGCCGCTCCTGCTGCTGGACGAGCCCGCCTCCGCCCTCGACGTCTCGCACCAGCTCCGTCTCTTCGACCTGCTGCTGGAGCTGAACGGTGAAGGTCTCACCGTGCTCTGCATCCTGCACGACCTCAACCTGGCGCTGCACTATTTCGACAAACTGGTCGTGCTCAGCGATGGCGGAGTCGCCGCCTTTGGCCCGCCCGAGGACGTGCTGCGGCCCGAGCTTCTCGAGTCCGTCTACGGCGTGCGCGCCTACATGCATCGGCACGCCGGTCGCACGTACTTGACGTTCTCACCGCGGCTGCGCGGCGAAAGCCGCGGCCGCGTGCACCTGGTCTGCGGCGGCGGCACCGGCGCCGGCCTCATGCGAGAGCTGGTCGACGCCGGGTACGAAGTGTCCGCCGGCGTGCTCAACGCGCTCGACACCGACGAGGAGACGGGGCGTGACCTCGGCCTGCAGATGGCCGTGGAGGCGCCGTTCTCGCCGGTCGGCGACGAGGCACACGCCGAGAACGTCGAGCTGATGCGTGCCGCCGACCTGGTCGTCATCGCCGCCGTACCCGTGAGCCACGGCAACGCGCGCAACATCGCCGCTGCGCGTGAGGCTCTCGCGTCCGGCACGCCCGTATGGGCCGACGAAGGCCTGCTGGCCAACGACTTCGCCGGCGTCACGGCCGGGCTGGCGGACGCCGGCGTGCGCTTGTTCGCCGGCGAGGCGGCGCTGCTCGCCGCGGTACTCGAGAGGGACGCGGTGCCAAGCGGAGCGAAGACGTAGGGATACGGGGCGGGCGGCGCCCAGCGAGCGCCCGCCCCGCCTCCCTACACGACCGCCGGGCGGCGCCCTCCCCCTAATACGCGCCCCCGGCACACCCAGGCGGTGGCCTCCCCGGCCGCCGCCAGGGACGCCGGATGAAGGCGACCGCAAGCGTCTCGCCGGCAGGCCGGGGCGGGGTGTCCGCAGCGACACTCCGCCCCGGCCGTCCGCTTTCTCGAGCCGGACGCAGAACGGGTGGGGAGCCGTTCGGCTCCCCACCCGTTCTGGACGATCAAGATCTGGGTCCCGCCGGCCCGCGCTCGGCGGCCGGCGCGGGCTCCGCCGGGCTCAGCGGTTGACGGTGCCTTCCCAGGTGCTGATCTGCTTCTGCTTCTTGTCGGCCTCGGTGAACCAGCGCGTCGTGATGCACTTGGTCTCGGTGAAGAAGCGCACGCCGTCCTCGCCGAGCACGTGCAGGTCGCCGAAGAAGGAGTCCTTGTGACCGGCGAAGGGGAAGAAGGAGACCGGCACCGGGATGCCGACATTGATGCCGACCATGCCGGCGTGCGTGCGGCGCGCGAACTCGCGCGAGTAGTAGCCGCTCTCGGTGAAGATGCAGGAGCCGTTGGCATAGGGGCTGTGGTTCATGAGCGCGAGCCCCTCTTCGAAGTCGTTCACGCGCTTGATGAAGAGGATCGGGCCGAACGCCTCTTCCTGGCCGCAGCTCATCTCCGGCGTGACGTTGTCGAAGATGGTCGGGCCGACGAAGTGACCGCCCTCGAGGCCGGGGACCTTGATGCCGCGCCCGTCGAGGACCAGGGTGGCGCCCTCTTCGACGCCCTTGTCGATCCAGCGCATGACGGACGCCTGGTGGGCCGCCGAGACGACCGGGCCGAGCTCCGTCTTGGCGTCGTAGGCGGCGCCGACGACGCGCTCCTGCGCGAACTTCTTCATGAGCGCGACGAACTCATCGGCGACGGCGTTCTCGACGCAGATGACCGGGAGGGCCATGCAGCGCATACCGGCGCA
>JBBQFA010000147.1:0-6616 GCA_038321515.1 Thermoleophilia bacterium
TGAGGATGTACGGCGCGTTCGGAAAGAACGCCAGCCACACGACGGCCGCGGCGAGAATGAAGACGTAGAGGAAGGCGCGGCGCGCCGATGCCAGCCGGTAGGCGATGGCGGCGAAGACGAAGGGCACCCAGGCGAGCACCAGGTTCCAGAGCAGGAACCAGTAGTGGATGGTGTGGGAGTACCAGGCGCGCGCCGCGATGAGCCCGATGCAGACGAGCGTAGCACCGCCCAGCAGGGCGACTATGGCGTAGGCGAAGCGGTGCCGGCGCACAGCCGGAGGCGCGGCGCGATCGGCGCGCGGCGAGGATGGGCCGGCGGGCGGCGGGGATGGGCCGGCGGGCGGCGAGGAGGGTGGCGCGTCGCGCACGCCGCCGGTCACCCGCCCCCCAGCGGCGGGAACAGCGAAACCTCGTCGCCGGCGCAGAGCGCCTGGTCGGCGCCGGCGTGCAGGCCGTTCACGAGCACGAGTCCCGCGGCGCCGGAGGCGAGGCCGAGGGACGCGATAAGGGCACCCACGGTGGGGGCTTCCGCCGGCGAGAGCGCGTATTCGGTGCGCCGCTCGCGGGCGCGCAACTCGAGGCCGGCGAACAGCGTCACGGCGATGGTGTCGGCGGGCGCGCTCATGCCTCGACGATACCACTCATCCCGGCCGCCTACTCTGCCGATACGGAGGACGGCCCCACAGGCATGAGGCCCGGGCGACGTGAGGGCGTGCGTATGGTCGAGGACGACAGCACCGGAGCGACATCTATCGAGGACGACGGCGCGACGCGAGATGTCGCGGCGGGAGGCGTTGCGGCCGCCGGCCCCGACGTCGCGCTGCGCGCCGTCCAGGTCGCGCTGCTCAAGGAGATCGACGCCTCGATCAGCAAGCTCGAGCGCGACCGCCTCGGCGAGAGCACGCGCGAGCATCTCGAGATCCTGCGCAGCCTGCTCAAGGCGCAGGTGACGGCGTACCTCGAGCACTTCGTCGCGCGCCGCGCCACCCTCTTCTCGCACACGTCGGTGATGTACGCCGGCGAGGTCGGCGCTCCCGGAGTGCTCTCGACCACCTTTCGTGGGCTGGTCGACGGCGGCACCCTCACGCTCGGCCAGGGTGCGAAGCTGACGCAGTTCGTGAACGACCGGCGCACACTGGTCATCTTCGGCGACCGCGCGACCGGTAAGTCGACCCTCCTCAACTCCCTGTTCGAGCTCGTCTCCGTCGACGACCGCTTCGTCGCCATCGAGCGCAGCCCCGACCTGCCGGCGCTCAAGGAGCGCTCGTTTTGCGTGCGCCTCGGCGTCGACACCGGCACTGACATCCCGGCGCTGTTCGCCAAGGCCCGGCGCATGGACCCTGGCCGGCTCGTGGTCGGCGAGATCCACGCCGAGGAGGTGCGCGAGTTCTTCAGCCTGCTCGCCGCGGACCCGCGGGTGGGCGGCATGGCCACGCTGCGCGCCGAGACAATCCACCGCGCGTTGGACGCCATCGTCGCCGCCTTTGGCGGTGACCATGCGTACGCTCGCGAGCTCGTGGCCCAGGTGAGACCCACGTTCGTGCACATGCACAGCGACGAGAAGGGGCTGCCACGTCTCGCGGCGATCTGGAGTGTCGGGGGGCTGAGCCACGGCGAACTGCGGCTGGAGGAGGTCCCCACCGGAGCCCCTGCCGGCACGACGCTCGTCGCCGAGACCTGACGGTCTCGCGACGCCGGCGGCAACGTCACCTTCGCCCCGCGTTCGTCATCCTTTCTCCCGTCACGCCGATGCGCTACGGTTTGCCTGCGCAGTGCGGGGGCTGGTATGGTGCCCGTTCACGACGCCGCAAGGCGACTGTTCACCCCTGCTCCAGCATAAGGCCTGGGGCCGCGCAGACCACGGGAGGTGATCGCGATAAACAGGTATGAGCTCATGCTCATCGTGAACCCGAACGCAGACGAAGAGCGCCAGAAGGAGATCGTCGACCGTTTTCGCACCACCGTCGAGAAGGCCGAGGGCACCATTGCCGGCATCGACGAGTGGGGCAAGAAGAAGATGGCCTACGAGATCAAGAAAGAACCCGAAGGCGTCTACACCGTCATCACGTTCACGGCCACACCCCAGACTCTCAGCGAAGTCGAGCGCGTGCTGAGCATCACCGACGAGGTCTTGCGTTTCAAGACCAAGCGGCTGAAGTCCTAGCGGTACGTCCGAGAAAAGGGAGTCCACCGTGGCCGGATCGGTCAACAGCGTCGTCATCGTCGGTAATCTGACGCGCGACCCCGAGTTGCGCGCAACGCCGAGCGGCACCAGCGTGTGCAGCATGCGCGTGGCCGTGAACGACCGTGTCAAAGATCAGACCACGGGAGAGTGGGGCGACAAGCCGAACTACTTCGACGTCGATGTCTTCGGCGGCCAGGGCGAGCGCTGCGCGCAGTATCTCGCCCGCGGTCGTCAGGTCGCCGTCAGCGGCAAGCTGCGCTGGCGCGAGTGGGAGACGCAGGACGGCCAGAAGCGTCAGGCCGTGTCGATCATGGCCGACAACGTCCAGTTCATCGGCCCCCGCGAAGGCGGCGGCTCAGGCGGTCAGTCCACCGGCGCACCGCGCTCCGGCGGCGCCGCGTTCCCCGAGTCCGGCCCCAAGACGCCGCCGGCCGGCGACTTCGCCGAAGGCGCCGACGACGACATCCCGTTCTAAGCTTCAACTGATGCGCGCCCCGTGGGGCGCTTCAAGGAGAGACGACGAATGCCAAGCTCCAAACCAAAGCCGCGGCGCGAGAAGAAGGGCAAGGCCGGTGGGTTCGGCCAAGCCCGCCGCCGCTACTGCTCCTTCTGCAAGGAGAAGATCGAAGAGGTCGACTACAAGAACTTCTCGGTCCTTCGCCGCATGATGTCCGACAAGGGCAAGATCCGTTCGCGTCGCATCACCGGAACCTGCCGCCGCCACCAGAACCAGCTGGCGTCGTCCATCAAGCAGGCGCGCGAGTTGGCGCTCCTGCCCTACGTGAACCGCTGAGGAGGACGGCATGGAGGTCATTCTGCTCCAAGACGTCGAGAATCTCGGCGACAAAGGTACCCTGGCTAACGTCAGCCGCGGCTACGCGCGCAACTATCTGATCCCGCGCAAGATGGTCGAGCCTGCGACGCCCGGCAAGATCGCCGAGTTCCGGCGCCGCGAAGAAGAACGCAAGTCGCGCGAGGCGCGCATGGCCGTCCAGGCCGAGGAATATACGGCCACGCTCAACAAGACCGTCCTCACCCTGGCCGCCAAAGCCGGCGAGGGCGACCGCCTTTTCGGCAGCATCACCGCCGCCGACATCGCCGAGGCCATCAAGGACGCGCGCGGCTTCACCGTCGACAAGCGCAAGGTCCTGCTCGAGGAGCCCATCAAAGAACTGGGCACCTTCATGGTCGACGTCGAGGTGGCCGAGGGTTTCGTCGCCACGGTCAAGACCATCGTCGTGCCCGCCTGACGAGCACGCGCCGACACACAGACTAGAAGCACTCCAAAGCCCCGGAGACGCGCGCAGAGCGCGTCTCCGGGGCTTTGTGCGTCCGGCAACGAGCCCGGGCCAGTCGTGCGAGGCTACTCCGCGTGAGCTGGCGGCAACCACAGCGCAGCGCGCCCGTTGCACTTCAACGTTGAACGACGCGCTTATCAGGCGGGCGCACCGTCGGCATCAGGCTGGATGGAGAAGGCCGCATGAGCCACCACCGCGCCGATCGGCTCGCTGCCCGAGAACGACATGCACAGCAGGAACTCACCGGGTACGCCCTCATATGCCGCGGACCGACAGGCTACGAAGCCGAAGCGCCCGTAGAACGCCGGCTCCCCCACCAGCACGCACCCCAGGGCGCCCGTCGAGCGCGACTCGGCAAGTCCGGCGGAGACCAAAGCACTGCCGATGCCTTGGCCCTGGTAGCGAGGCAGGACCGCGACCGGGCCAAGAAGCAGCCAGCCGCTGGCGGCCTCGCCGACCGGCACGGGCGAGAAGGCGATATGCCCGACGACCTCGCCATCCACCACGGCCACCAGCGAGAGCGCAAGCGCATCGGCGGCGCGCAGCGTATCGACGATAAGGTGCTCGGTCTGCCGGCTGATCGGATGCTGCGCGAAGGCTTCGATGTTGACCCGCCTGATGCCCTCCAGGTCAGCCGCTGTCTCGGGGCGGATACGCACTTCGAACGCCTCCTTCTGCTGCGTCTAACGTGATGGGGAGATCCGGCGCGCGAAGCGAGTCGGGTTGATCAGCTTGTTGGGACGTGCCCAACGTCACAGGTCCTCAGGCCTCAGCCCGCTGTGCTTGGCAAGGCGCGCGAGCATCCGCGGGCCGATCTCCTCGCGGTCGTGAAAGGCGAAGACAAGGTTGGGCCAGCCGGGACGAGAGAGGACCTTGTGCGAGCCGGTCTGACGCTCGACCGTCCAGCCGATGCGCAGGAGGGCGGCGAGGACGAGCTTGGCGCGGGTGCTGGGCCAGTCGCTCACGCAGCGGCGAAGGAGATGTTCAGGTACTCGCGGCCGGCCTCTTCGTTCTCGAGCCGGTCGGCGACGACGCGCAGGGCGAGAGCCTGCACGCGAGCGATGGCGTCGTCCTGACTCGCGCCGTAGGCAAGGACGCCGGGCAGTTCGACCACCTCGGCGATCCAGCGCCCGTCGGTCTCGCGCTCCAGCTCGATTCGAAAGACGACCGACATCACTCACCTCCCTGAGACATCACGCCAAGGATACTACCCCGCCCCGGCGACGGACGACGCCACGGACCTGCTACGCCGAACGCGCCGCGCATCAGCTGTGCGCGCAGCGCTTCCAGAGTGCTATAGACCTGCAGCGCATCAGCTTGATGCGCTTGTTCGGCAATCGCGTCAACGGCCGAGAACGATGTCGATGCCGAGGAGCACCAGTTCGAGCTTCTTCGCGGGCAGTGCCCCGACGCGCTCGACGAGCGCCTCGCGGTCGATAGTGACGAGCTGAGAGACGTTGGCCACGGAGTCCTTGGGCAGCCCGGTCAACCGGGCGCCGAGAAGGACGTTGCCGGGCGCCTCGACCCAGCGCAAGTTGCTGGTGAGCGCCACGCAGACGACCGTGTTGATGCGGCTGCGATTGAAGGCGTCGCCCTGCACGACCACCACGGGTCGACGGAAGCCGGGCTCGGAGCCGGAGGGCTCGGCCAGGTCGGCCCACCAGACCTCGCCCTGGGCGATCACCAGTCGGAGCGCTCCAGGGTGCGCCGCGCCGCCGCGCTCGCGAACTCGCTGCGGCGACCGACCTCGTCACAGACGCGATCGAGGGACTCGGTGATGCTCTCGGCCGAGTGACGGGCGATGTACTCGCGCATGGCGTCGCTGTAGAGGCGACTGCGCGACTTCTTTAGCTCACGCGCCAGCTGCTCGGCGTCGGCGAACACGTCATCGGGGATGGAGATCGCTGTCTTCATACCGTGAGTATAACCAAGGAGAGCCGGAATGCAACGCCCCGCTGCAAACGTCCACCCCACGTCTGGAGCACCGCTGAGGCTCGCCCAGCGTATGCCGAACGCACCGCGCACAACTTGCGCGGGCTGCGGTCACAGCTTACCGCAGCGCTTTGCCGCGCCAGTTCAGGGTGATGAAGCTGTAGAGGCGGTGCTCGATCTTGTTCCACTTGCTGGTCCCCGGCGGGAAGTGGCAGACGCTGATTGGAAAGCCGAGTTCGTCGGCGAGCTTCTGCAGCTCGGTCTTCCAGAGCCTGAGGCGATAGCCGTTGCTGCCCCCACCGTCGGCGGTGATCAGCAGCTGCGACGCTTCAGGGTAGCTCTCCTGACCCATAGAGAGCCACCAGCGCCGGATGCTCTCGACGGCGAAGCTCGCCGTGTCGTGGTCGCTGCCTACGCTGACCCAGCCGACGTTGTGCACCAGGTCATAGACCCCATAGGGGTTCGCTCGTCCCAGCTCCGGGATGATGAAGTCATGGACACGGACCTGCTCGGGATCACCCCTGGGTCGCAGCTCGCGGCCACCGTTCTTGAAGGGCCCGATGAGCTCCTTCTTCTTGGTGTCCACCGAGATCACCGGCGCCCCGGCCTCGAGGAGCTCCTGCGCGGCGGCGTTGATGTGCGCGAACTGCGCGTTGCGGTCAGGATGCGCCGCGCCTTCGAGGATCTTCTGGTTGGCCTGCAGGCTGTAGCCCAGCTCCTTGAGCAGCTCGGCGACCAGGCGATGGCTCGTGGCATGGCCCATCTGCTTGAGCTCCTCCGCCAGACGGCGCACGCTCTTGCAGGTCCAGCGCAGCGGCGACTCGGGGTCGCCGCGCGTCACGGGCTCCACCAGGCGCTCGAGATCGCCGAGCAACGTGGGGTCCTTCTCCACCGCCCGCTTGCGCCCGCCCCCGGGCCTGCGGATGCGCCCCGTGAGACGCGGCCCCTCGGCGCGCATCTGCCGCAGCTCGGCAACGCCGGCAGAGATGGACTGGCGCGAGACGCCGGTGGCCCGCGAGACGACGCTGACGCCGCCGTAGCCGAGCGCCTCGGCCTCCGCCGCCACCACGAGGCGCCGCATGCGCTCGTCGAGAAAGCCCTGCAGGACCTCGAAGCGCCGTTTGATCAAGGCCAGCTCATCCATGCCTGCGACTCTACACCGCGAGGCATCGTGATGCAATACTTATTTGGTGCCAAACCCT
>JBBQFA010000148.1:0-6577 GCA_038321515.1 Thermoleophilia bacterium
TCCGCGAGCGCCAGAGGCACCCCCCCGGCCGCGAGCAGGCGGACGAGCGCCTCGCCCACACCCGGCTCCTGATACTGAATGAAGCAGTCGACGAACAGAGTGGCGCGCGGGCCGGGGCCGTCCGCGGGGAGCCGCCCGGCGAGGCGCCTGGTCAGAGGCCGCCCCGCGAGGGCCGGCAGCGGCCGCTTATGGGCCACGCCGAGCCGGTCGGTGAGCATCCGCGCACAGCGCGTGCGCCCAGCACGGTTCACGAGCGGCGCGACCGGTGCGGCCAGCGCCGCCAGCCGCCGGAACTCGCCGACACCGCGCGCCAGGGCAGGCACGCCCTCCCTGGCGCGGACCTCGGCGAGCCACTCCACTTTGAGCGCCGCCATGTCGACGCCTGCCGGACACTCCGTCTTGCAGGCCTTGCAGGCAACGCAGGTGCCGAGCACCTCGCGGAACTCGGCTGCGCCGATCGCGGCCAGCGGCACGGCGCCGCAGATCACGCCCTGCAGGGCGTTGGCCCGGGCCCGGGTCGACCGCGCTTCGTCGCGGGACACCGCGGCCGGCGGGCACATGGTGCCGGTCTGTTTCTTGCAGAGGCCGGCGCCGAAGCACTTCTCGACGGCCAGGCCAAAGCCGCCTTCGGCCGCATACGACAGGCGCGGCGACCAGCCGCCGTCACCGCGGTAGTCGGCGCCGAAACGGAGCGACTCGCTCACCGGCGGCCCCCCGATGATGACCCCCGGCCCCAGCAGCCGTACGGGATCGAAGGCGTCCTTGACGGCGACCATGGCCGCATACAGGCCGGGTCCGAGGAGGTCGGGCAAGAACCAGCTGCGCGAACGCCCACAGCCGTGCTCGCCGGAGATGGCGCCGTGATACTCCGCGACCAGGCGGCCGACCTCGAGCGCCAGCACCTCCAGCTTCTCGACCCCCGCGACCGTCTTCTGGTCGAGGAGCGGCCTGATGTGAAGCACGCCGACCGACGCGTGACCGGTGAACGAAGCGCGCGCGCCGTGGCCGGCGACCAGGCGCTGGAAGTCGGCGACGAAGTCGGCCAGCCGCTCCGGCGCCACGGCGGTGTCCTCGACGAGCGACGCCGGTCGCTCGGCCCCCGGAGCGCCCATCAGCAGCGGCAGGACGGCGCGGCGTAGGGCCGCCGCCTCGGCGAGCGCCGAGGGCTCGTCGAGCCAGGCGACCTGGGTCGCGCCCAGCTCACCGACCAGCGCGCGCAGACGATCGAGCCCTGCCTGCGCCTCGTCGGCGTCGCCCTGATACTCGACCGTGAGCATGGCCTCGTCGTCGCCGACGAGCAGCTCGGCCATGCGCGCAAAGGTGGCGAGGCTCGCGGCGGCGCGCAGAGGCGCGAGGTCCAGAAGCTCGACGGCCGACGGACCTGTGGCCAGAACGGCGACGTTCGCCTCGAGCGCCTCCCGAAGCGTCGCGAAGGTGAGCGCGGCGCCGACCCGCGACTCCGGTCGCGGGTCAAGCAGCACCTCGAGCTCCGTGAACAGCGCCAGCGTCCCTTCGGAGCCGGCGAGGAGCCGCCCGAGGTTAGGTCGCGGCGCGAGCAACTCGCGCAGATTGTAGCCCGTGGTGCAACGCCGCGTGCGCGGGAACCCGGTGGCGATCGGCTCGCGGTACCGCTCGCGCACCCGCGCGAGCTCCTCCGCGAGCCTCTCCGCCGCCGCTCCGCGAAGTCCGCTCGCGAGGTCGTCGCCGCCGCACTGTCCCAGTTCGATGGCCTCGCCGCCGGCCAGGACGCCGGCGATGCGCAGCACCTTGTCCTTGCTCTCGCCGTACACGATCGAGCGCGAGCCGGAGGAGTTGTTGGCGACCATGCCGCCGATGGTCGCCTGGTCGACCGTCGACGTATCGGGGCCGAACTCGAGGCCGTGGACCCCCGCGGCGGCGTTGAGGGAGGCCTGGACCACCCCGGGCTCGACACGGGCGCGGCGCTCGTCCGCGTCGATCTCGAGGATCCGGTCGAGCTTGAAGCAGTCGACGGCGATGCCGGGTCCGATCGCCTGGCCGGCGAGGCTCGACCCGGCGCCTCTGGCGACCACCGGGACGCCGAGCTCGCCGGCAACGGTGGCGACGGCGGCAAGGTCGTCGCAGTGGGCGGCCACGACGACGACGTCCGGCACCACGCGATAGCCCGAAGCGTCGGTGGAGTACAGCCAGCGGCGCAGCGGCGAGGTCGAGACGTCCCCGGCAACGACGCGCCGCAGGTCGGCGGCGGCGGCACGACCCTGCTCGGACAGTTCGGGGATACGGTGGCGGGTGCTCACGCGCCTAAGGATACCGTCAAGCGCGGCGGCGCGGCGGTCAGAGCCCGCCCGGGCTGAAGGCCGGCAGCCAGCGCGAGAGCTGCTCCAGCAAGCCCAGCATCATCAGCACGCCGAACACGACGAGGAGCGCGCCGGCCGTGATCTGGATGGCACGGTAATGACGCTTGATCCAGGCCAGCCGCGCGCTCATCCAGTCGAAGGCCAGCGCGGCCAGCACGAACGGCAGGCCCAGCCCGGCGGAGTAGACGAGCAGGAGCAGCGACCCGTCGACGGCGCTCTGGCTGGTGGCCGCCATCGAGAGGATGCCGCCGAGGACGTAGCCGACGCAGGGCGTCCAGCCGATGGCGAGAGCGGCGCCGGTGAGAAAGGCGCCGCCGGCGCCGGCGCGCTTCGGCGCGATCTTCAGAACGGGCTCGGGCAGCTTGACGACGCCGGCCACGAGCAGGCCGCTCACGGCGATGAAGGCGCCGGCGGCGATGGTCAGCTCCTGCCGGTACCTGAGCAGGAGCCGGCCGACGCCGCCCGCGCCGGCTCCCATCACGACGAAGACGAGTGTGAAGCCCGCGACGAACAGCAACGAGGTCCACAGAAGGCGGCGGCGATGCCCGCCGAGCTCCTCCACCCCGACGCCCGAGATGAACGAGAGATACACCGGCAACAGCGGCAGCACGCAGGGAGAGACGAACGACAGAAGGCCCGCAGCGAACGCGAGCCCGATCGCGGTGAGGCTAAGCGAGGTGATCTCGACGGCGATCACGGGCGAGGGGTGGCCGTGGCGCTCCCCTCAGACGTCACTGGGCCTTCGCCAGCGAGGCGTTGAACTGATCCAGGGTCGAGGCACCGACGAGGCGGTCCTTCTCCTGCCCCTGTGCGTCGAAGAAGATCGTGGTCGGGTAGGCGGCCACCTCGAACTCGGCGCCCAGGCTGCCGTCGTCGACCACGAGGGGATAGTCGAGAGCGTACTTGCTCATGAACGCGACGGCGTCGCTCTCGGTGTCCTCGGAGGCGATACCGATGACCTGCACACCCGGGTTGCCCGCGGCGAACGTGGCCAGGTCCGGGGCTTCCATGTTGCAGGGCCCGCACCAGGAGCCGAAGACATTGACGACGAGCGGCTTGCCGGCGTAGTCGGAGACGGCGAAGGCCGAGGGAGCTATGATCTCGACCTCGGTGCCGCCGGCTGTCGCCTGAGACGAGCCGCAGCCGGCCAGCGCCAGTGCGACGAGCACCGCCAGCGCAGCCGCGACTGCTATCCTGAGTCGGACGGTCTGCATCGTGTCTCCCTTGATTCGTGGCACCCCGCGTGCGACGGGCGTCATACAGCAGCATACCGGGCAAGCGCGTGTTTGCCTCCCGGCGAAGCGTCGGTATAATACCCCCTAGGGTATCTATCCTACCATCTCACTGGAGGATCATGGCGTCTTACGATCAGGTCTGTGACGCGTGCGGCCACGAGTTCGAGGTGTTCCGGCAGGGTTTTCTCAAGGATGAGGACCGCGTCTGCCCGGAGTGCGGGAGCACCGACGTGCGCCAGAAGTTCTCGAGCTTTCTGCGCAGCCTCGGCGGGAGTTCGGGCGGCGGCTGCTCGGCGCCGAGCGGCAGCCCCTTCGGCTGAGGCTGAGCTCAGCGGCGCGGTCGCGCCGCACGGGTCAGCAGTGTCGCCCGAACGGGCGGCGGCTCTTCCCGACGCCCGCGGGCCATCCGGCCCGCGGGCGTCGTTCTTCGCCATCCGCGGCAAGACGAGGTGCTCGCCCACGGTGGTAACGCGGAGTAGACTCTGCACGTCTGAGCACCAGGCCGTGGAGGGGGCATCACTTCACGGTCCTACGCGTGCACGAAGGTCAGCGATGAAGGGGGCTACAGTGCGTAGAATCCTGTTGGCGGTGGCGCTTGGGGCGCTGCTCACGATCCTGGTGGCGGCGCCGGCCGGCGCCGTGCCGCCGAACGAGATCCTGATCGCCAGGAACCTGCAGCGGATCGGCCTCGTGCCGAGCTACGCGACGCCGACGATGGCTCGCGCCGCCGTCCGGGCACTCAATGCCACGGGCACCGAATACCCGGTCAAAGCGCCGGCCGGCAAGGCCGCGGCGGGCAAGTCGCTCGGCCGTTACCTCGCCGCCCGCGTCGTCGACCCGAGCGCCACCGACACCTACGCGACTAACGCCCTGGTGTTGCTGGTCGAGTTCGGCGACACCGCCTGGCCGGCAGGCTCTCCGGCCTCCACCGGCCCGATGACGCCTGGTCCCGTGAACGGGAGCATCCCGGCACCCTACGCCGATGACAACTTCACCTTCTGGCCCGGCGACTTCAGCCCCATGCACTACCAGCAGATGCTGTTCGGTAACTCGTACCCGATCTACAACGCGACCGGCGCCCGCCGCGGCACCAGCAGCGACACGATGCGCAACTACTACCTCGAGCAGTCGCACGGCACCTACACCGTCGCCGGCGACATCGCCGACTGGGTCAAGCTCGACCTTCCCGAGTCGTGGTACGGCGCCGACAGCGACCCCTGGAACTCCACGGACGACCTCACCGGCCCGGTCTGGCGGGTCGCCCAGGATGCGATCGCCAAGTTCGCCGCCGAAAATCCGGGCTTCGACTGGGCGCAGTATGACCAGGAGAACCCATGGGGGATCGTCGAGGGAGGCTTCGAGCAGCCGGACGGCTACCTCGACCACCTGATCCTCATCCACGCCGGCAGCGACCAGTCGGCCGGCGGCGGCGCCCAGGAGTCCGACGCCATCTGGGCGCACTCGTGGGGCATCTACGAGAACTACAGCGGCGGCCCCGGCGACGGCCCCGGCATGATGATCCCCGGCACCGAAGGTCAGGGTCCCCAGGGCCTCGGCATCTGGGCCTACAACTACACCATCAACCCCGAGGACGGCGACGTCGGCGTGTTCTGCCACGAGTTCGGCCACGATCTCGGCCTCTCCGACCAGTACGACTACTCGAGCACGACCGGCGACGCCAGCAGCGGCTTCTGGACGATCATGGCCAGCGGCTCCTGGCTCGGTCGCCAGTGGGGCGGCGGCAGCAAGCCGGCGGCGATGAACGTCGCCGACAAGACCGAGCTCGGATTCGTGCAGCCGCAGATCGTGAAACGCGGCCACACCGCCAAGATCAAGCTGCAGGCCGCGGCTCTGGGAGCGTCCGACGCCACTGGCGTCAAGATCCCTCTGCCCAAGGCCAAGCACGTGATCCCGCTCAGCGGCAAGGACGGGGCGATGGAGTGGTACTCCACGACGGCCAACGACATGGACGTCTCACTGGTGACCAAGAGCGCCGTCACGGTGCCCGCGGGCGGCGACCTCACGTTCCGCACCTGGTACGAGATCGAGGAGGGCTACGACCACGGCTTCGTCGACGTCTCCAAGGACAACGGCACCACGTGGGCGACTCTCCAGGACTTCAGCGGTATCGACACAGACCACTGGGCCGACACGTTCACGGTGGATCTCGCGGCCTATGAGGGCGAGAGCATACTCGTCCGCTTCGAGTACTTCACCGACGGTGGCGTGGCGCTCCGCGGCTGGGAAGTCACCGACGTGAAGATCGGCGGCACCGCCATCCCGGAGGCCGGCTTCTCCACCGACGGCTGGATCCGCGTCGACGGCAAGTATGCGCAGAGGACCGAGCGCTACTACCTCGCCGAATATCGCACCCACGACGGCTTCGACGCGAGCCTCAAGAACTGCTATCAGT
The DNA here is from genome assembly GCA_038321515.1 of Thermoleophilia bacterium. Taxonomy (GTDB): domain Bacteria; phylum Actinomycetota; class Thermoleophilia; order UBA2241; family UBA2241; genus CAIXSE01. Next base: position 5,985 of record JBBQFA010000148.1, read on the forward strand.
GGAACAACAGCTACTACAGCTGGGTCGACTGGTTCAGCTACAATCGCGGTCTGCATCTGATCTACCGCGACACCTTCTACGTCGACAACGACGTCGCGACCCACATCGGCTACGGCGCCCGCATGGTCGTCGATGCACGCCCGATCCCCGACGGTGTCGCCTACGACGACACCTACGGCTACTGGCGGCCGCGCATCCAGGTGCGCGACGCGGCCTTCAGCCTCAAGCCGACGCAGACGCAGAGCATCTATTTCAAGGACTACGACGCGGGCGTGAACCTGGGCGAGAGCACTGCCCCCGGCAAGCTCGCGCAGCCGTGGTTCAACGACAGCAGGACCTACTGGTACGCGGGAGCTCCCGAAGCCGGGGTCAAGATCCCGAAAAACCTCGGCGTCCGCATCCACGTCAAGTCGATGAACTCCGGCGCGATGAGGATCTGGGTCGACAACAAGAAATGACCCGGGGTCGTCAGGCGACCTGATGCACACCGGGGGCGGGGCGCTCACAGAGCGCCCTGCCCCTTCTCGTTGCCGGTCGCACCCAAGCGGACGAAGTCCGCGCCGCGAGCGACTGATACCATCGCGGCATGCGCA
>JBBQFA010000149.1:0-6565 GCA_038321515.1 Thermoleophilia bacterium
GATGGTCGCCAATGGTGAGGCAGAATGGAGCGGCGGCAAGCCCGAGGTGCCCGAGGACCTCCCCATCAACACCGGCCGTCTGCTGTCCGATATCGTGCTGGAGGATCGCGGGCCCCACTGGGACGACCCGGACCCGGACCCAGACCCGCGGTGATCCTGTATGCGGACACGAGTGCCGTGGTCAAGGCGATCCTGGCCGAGACCGGCACCGACCTGGTTCGCGATTGGTTCGCGCAGGCCGAACAGGTTGCCTCCAGCGTCATCACCTTCGCGGAGGCGTGCGCCGCATTCGGCCGCAACGACCGACTGTGCGGATCAAGCGCGGTGGCGCTGCGCCGGCAGGTCGCCGAGTTGGACGCTCGATGGCGGGAGTTCCTCGTCTTGCCGGTCGCGGAACGCGACGCGGGGCGGCTCGCGCTGGAACACGGCCTGCGTGGCATGGATGCTGTTCAGCTGTCGGCGGCCGTCGCGCTCGGCGCGGCGACACGTCGGCACGCGCCAGACGCCGTCATCGTGTTCGCCTCGTTCGACCGGCGGCTGCTCGAAGCAGCCGAGCGCGAAGGCTTCGCCACGCTCGGCGGCCCGCTGGAGTAGCCGACGTGGACCCCGGGGAGTGAGTCGCTGGCGACTCGGGGTTCATGGGCTCGAACACATTTCGGCCGAGTCACTCGGCAGGGATCCCGGCGGGCGGCGCAGCGGGCGGCAGCGCAGGCGCAGCGGGCGGCGCTCCCGCCATCTCCGCCACGTACGGTGTGAGGTCTGCTGCCTTGCCGTATACTCAATCCATGATGGATGTTCAAGAGATGGTCATCTACGGCGTCAGCTTCGACGTCATCGGCAAGCAGCCGATCGTGCTCCTCAAGACGGTGGAGGGCAACCGCTTTCTCCCCATCTGGATCGGACACCCCGAGGCCGCCGCCATCCTCATCAAGCTGCAGGGCACCAGCCTCCCGCGGCCGATGACCCACGACCTGCTCACGAGCGTCATCGGCCAGTTCCAGGCCGAGGTGTCGCGCATCACCGTCACCGAGCTCAAGGAGAGCACGTTCTACGCGCGGCTCACGCTCACCAAGGACGGCTCCGAGTTCGACATCGACTCGCGGCCCAGCGACGCGCTCGCCCTGGCGGTGCGCACCGACGCGCCGATCTTCGCCAGTACCGAGCTCATCGACGAGAACGCCATCGAGTTCGAGCGCGAGGTGGACGACACCGAAGAGATCGTCGAGAGTTTCCGCGACTTTCTCGAAGGCGTGTCACCGGACGACTTTCGCACCGCCGAGGTCACCGCCGACGATGCGGCATTTCTCATCGACGCCGACGCCGATGACGACGATGACGATGACGACGTGGACGACATCGACGATGACGCCGACGATGAGGACGACGAAGACGACGAGTTCGACGACGAAGCGGGCGCCGGCCCCCACAACTAGCGCCGGCCGCTTCCCACTCCGCTCGACCGACCACACCGCAAGCCCGACGACGAAAGGCCCCCCTGTGACCACCCCCAGTGACGACCCGGTCATCAAGCAGTTCCGCGACCAGATCAGCGACACCGACCTCAAGATCGTCGACCTGATCAACAAGCGGCTGAAGCTCGTCGACAAGCTCTGGCGCTACAAGGCCGAGCACGGGGTCGACGTCGAGAGCCCGGAGCGCGAGGAGTGGATGCTCACCTACCTCTCGCGCGCCAACAAGGGCCCGCTCTCGCAGGACGCGCTCGCGCACGTCTACAAGGCGATCGTCGTGACGACCAAAGAGGAGGCACACCGCCTGGGCGCCGGCTGAGGCGCGGAGCGCTCGGCCAGGTGGTGCGCGACGCCGGCTGAACCGGCAGCGTCGGCCGATTCGGATGACTCGTCTGCTTCGATAGTTGCGAACATTTCGAATCACTGCTATCATTCGCACGTTTGGGCGGATCGACGGAAGGTAGCATCATGGCTCGGCGAAGCATCGGTACCGCGCCAGAGCAGGCGGTTGTCGACGACCTCCGCTCACTGCTGGACTGCCTTCCTCCGTCTGGCGCAGCCCAAGTCACCGTCGGAGCAACGGCACTGTCACTCCCCGAGCCCGCGGTGAGAGTCCTGCGAGTCTCGCTGGAGGAAGCCCTGGGTGGCGCGGTCGGCCCCGTCGAGCGCGCCACACTCACCACTCAGCAGGCCGCCGACCTCCTGAACGTCTCGCGCCCCTTCGTGGTCAAGCTCCTCGAGGCCGATGCGATGCCGTTTCACAAGGTGGGTAACCGCAGGCGCGTCTACGCCGACGATGTGCTCGCCTATCGCCGCACGCGAGATGCACACCGCCACGCCAAGCTGGTCGAGTTGAGTCGGGAGTCGCAGCGCCTCGGACTCGAGTGAGCCGAGAGAGCGCGTGATCGCGCTCCTCGACGCGTGCGTCCTCTTCCCGATGTACCTTCGCGACACGCTCCTGCGGTGCGCTGAGGCCGGCCTGCTTGAACCGCGCTGGTCGGCGAGCATCCTGGACGAGCTGCGGACCGCGCTCACCCGTCGAGTCGGAGCAATGGCCGCACGCCGGATCACGGTGGCGATATCCGGCGCGTTCCCCGAGGCCGCGACTCCCGTGCCTCATGACCTGATGGCGCGCATGACCAATGACCCCGGCGACCATCACGTCCTTGCGGCGGCGGTCGCCGCACGCGCCGAAGTGATCATCACCGACAACGTCCGGCACTTCGGCCCTCAAGCATGCGCCTCGAGTGGCGTACGTGCCATCACCGCCGACACGTTTCTCGTGGGCCTGCTGACTCGTCACCCCGAGCAGTTGCTCGCCGTCGTACGTGTTCAGGCCCGCGAGTACGACCAGCCGCCAATGAGTCTTGGGGAGTTGCTGACACGCCTCGAAAAGAGCGCACCGCGATTCGCGGACCTTGCGAGAATCGGGGCAGGCCGAGCGTGAGGCAATGGCGGGTGCCGCCGAGGTTGCGGGCCGGGCAGCGGGCGACTCAGGCTGGACCCGGCCGGCCGCCGTCAGGCGGCGACGGTAGCGCCTGCCGCTGAAGCTCTGAGGCCGAGAGGGATCGCCGTAACGCCCTCGGCCGCGAACGCGTCGGCCATCGCGAGAGCGATGCGCGACGCGTCGGTGGCGAGGCTCACGAAGGCGATCAAGCTCGGGCCCGACCCCGAGACCGCGACCGCCGCGGCGCCGGCTGTCTGGGCCGCCAGCCAGGCGGTACGGCTGCCCGGGATGAGCTTGAGACGGGCGGCCTGGTGCAGCCGGTCGTCCATCACCTTGCTGAGCAGTTCGTAGTCGCCGGTGCGCAACGCCTCGACGACGAGCGGTGTGCGCTGCAGGTTGAAGACGGCGTCCTTCATGGAGACCAACTCGGGCAGGCCGGCGCGCGCCGTCTTCGTGCTGAACGGCAGGTCGGGCACGGCGACGGCGACCTTCACCTCGGGTACCAGGATCTTCTTGGTGAGCAGCCGGTCGCCGCCCTGCACGACGATCGTGAGGCCGCCTAACAGGGCCGCCGCGACGTTGTCGGGGTGGCCCTCGATATCGGCGGCCAACTCCAGGAGGCGGGCGCGGTCAAATGGCCGGCCCAGCAGGGTGTTGGCGCCGAGCAGGCCGGCGATGACCGCCGTGGAGCTTGAGCCGAGGCCCGATGACATGGGCACGCGGATCTGGCAGTGGATGCTCAGGCCGGCCGGCGCAGCCACGCCGGCCTCCTCGCAGAGCCGCAAGAAGGACTGCGCCACGAGGTTCGTACGGTCGAGGGGCAGGCCGCCGGTGCGGTCACCCTCGACGCTGACGACGACCTCGTCGCCCTCGAGCGTGAAGCGCACGTCATTCCAGAGATCGAGCGCGAGGCCGAGGCAGTCGAAGCCGGGACCGAGGTTGGCCGTCGTCGCGGGCACCCGCACCCGACAGGTGGCGCCGGGCGCTGCGCCCGGGCCGGTCATCCCCGGCGCTCCCGGCCGGCGAGACTCATGCCTCGCCCCCGTACTCCGCCGGGTCGGAGCCGCCGGGCCGCCGCCCCTTTCTCCACTTCACCACCGTCCACACGACGAGCCCGACCAGGACCGCGACCACCAGGTAGTCGGCGTAGTGCAGATAGGGACGGATGTCCTCCCAGTGAGCCCCGAGCCGCGTCCCCAGCCAGCCCAAGAAGAAGACCCAGGGGATGCAGCCGAGCAACGTGTAGAGCGTGAACTTCCAGAAGGGCATCTTGGCGACGCCGGCCGGGAGTGAGATGAAGGTGCGCACGATGGGCAGGCAGCGGGTGAAGAAGACGGTCGCCGCGCCGTACTTCGCGAACCAGCGCTCCGCCAACTCGACGTGGTGATGACGCAGCAGCACGTACTTGCCGTACTTGTCGATGAACGGGCGGCCGCCGTACAGACCCACCGCGTAGGCGATCCACGAGCCGACGACGTTGCCGGTGACGCCGGCGACGGTGATGCCGAAGAGGGTCATGGTGCCCTCGCTCACGGCGAAGCCGGCGAAGGGCATGATCGCCTCGCTGGGAACGGGGATACAGGCGCTCTCGAGCAGCATCAGAAAGAAGACCGCCGGCAGTCCCCAGGCACCGATGAGGTCGGTCGCCCACTGGACGACGAAGTTGATGATGGACTGCATGCGGCACAGGGTATCGCACGCGGTGACGCCGGGGCGAACCCGCGAGGGGGAGCACTGCTACACCGGGTCGCTGGCAAGGCTCGCCGCCTGAGGTCGTCGTCCGGTGGTTCGCCCGCGGCCGCCCCGCGGCCGGGCCTCACGGTAGCCCGTCATGGAGGCCTGTGGTAGGTTCCGGGCTCGACTTCTCCCGCCGCAAGGAGGCGCATCGCATGGCCGTCGGACTCATGGATATCAAGGGACAGTACGCCGAACTACAGGACCGCATCGAGGCGGCCGTGCTCGGCGTGCTGCGCAGTGGCCGCGTCATTCTCGGGCCGAACGTCAAGGGCTTTGAGGAAGAGGCCTCCACCTACATGGGCACCACCGGGTCCGTCGGCGTCGCCAACGGCACCGACGGTCTGACCATCGCCCTGCGCGCGCTGGGCGTCGGGCACGGCGACGAAGTCATCACCGTGCCTTTCACCTTCTACGCCACACCGGAGGCGATCGCGCAGTCCGGCGCCAAGCCCGTCTTCGTCGATATCCTGCCGGACACGCTCTGCATCGACCCCGCCGCGGTCAAGAAGGCGATCACGCCGCGCACCAAAGCGATCATGCCGGTCGACCTCTTCGGCCTGCCGGCCGACGCCGACGCCATCCGGCAGGTGACCGAGGCGCGCGGCATCGCCATCGTCGAAGACGCCTGCCAGGCGTGGGGCGCGACCTACAACGGCCGCCGCGCCGGCAGTCTCGGCGACATGGGTGTCTTCAGCTTCTTCCCCACCAAGAACCTCGGCGGCTACGGCGACGGCGGGCTCGTCACCGGCCACAGCGAGGTGCTCGTGCAGCGCGCCCGCGAACTGCGCTTCCACGGCAGCAAGGACAAGAAGACCTTCACCGACATCGGCTTCAACTCTCGGCTCGACGAGCTGCAGGCAGCCATCCTGCGCATCGAGCTCGGCGTGATCGACGAGTGGAACGGTCGTCGCTCCCTGGTCGCCGAGTGGTACGACCAGTACCTGCCGGACGAGGTCGTGCGCCCCGCCGTGCCGGACGGCCTCACGCACGTCTACCACCTGTACGTCATCCGTCACCCCGAGCGCGACGCCATCGCCGCGGCGTGCAAGGCGCGCCAGGTCGACTGCGCCGCCTACTACACGACCCCGATGCACCTGCAGCCGGCCTTTGCCGAGCAGGGGCACAAGCTCGGCGACTTCCCCTGCACCGACGCCGCCGCCGCGCAGAACCTCGCCATCCCGATGCACCCCAACCTCTCCGAAGAGCAGGTGCAAGAGGTGGCCGCGGCCGTGGCGGCCGGGCTCGCCTGACGGCGGCCCGGTCCGGCCCGCACGCAGCGAGCGTGCCGGCCTGCGCGTAGTAGTCTTGGCCCGGTGAGGATCTGGGTCGACATCACCGACGCCTCCGCCGTCGTCTTCTTCGCGCCCATCGTGCGCCGGCTCGAAGACGCCGGCCACACGGTGACGCTCACCGCCCGCCGCTTCGCCGACGCCGACCTCGTGCTGCGACGCTACGGCCTGGGCGGCGTGCTCACCACCGGTCATCGCGGCGGCAGCCTGGGTCCGCGCACGGTGGGCCTGGTGAACCGTACGGCGCAGCTCCTGGGCTCGGCCTCGAGCGGGCGTTTCGACGTGGCCGCCGGCAGCCACGCCACCGATTTCGCGCTCACCGCCTGGACGCTGGGCATCCCCCAGATGACGTTTCTGGACGACGAGCGCCTGCGGCGCAGCAACGCCGTCAACGTGCGCCTGGTGGACGAGGTCGCGGTCCCCGAGGCGATCCCCGTCGCCGGCCTCACGTCTTTGGGCGCCACCAAGGAGAGACTCTTTCGCTACCCCGGCTTCAAGGAGGAGTACTACCTCCACGACGCCCAGCCGGACCCCGCGGCGCTGGCCCGCCTCGGCGTCGAGCGCCGGCGCATCGCGGGCGTCGTGCGGCCGCCGGCGCGGAAGACCCGTCTGGGCGACGAGGG
>JBBQFA010000150.1:0-6547 GCA_038321515.1 Thermoleophilia bacterium
GAGGCCGGCAGCGGCATCATGGTCGGCATCCCCGGCCAGACCTACGCCAGCGTCGCCGACGACATCGACCTGTTCCGCGGCATGGACCTCGACATGATCGGCATCGGTCCCTACATCTCTAACCCGGAGACACCGCTCGGCGACCGCAGCTGGGTGCACAAGATACCGCCGGAGGAACAGATCCCCGGCGACGAGCTGACCGTGTACAAGGTCGTCGCCCTCGCCCGGCTGGTGTGCCCCGAGGCCAACATCCCGAGCACGACCGCGCTGGCGACGATCAACAAGGTCGACGGCCGCGAGCAGGGGCTGCAGCGCGGCGCCAACATCGTGATGCCCAACCTCACGCCGCCGGACTACCGGGTGAAGTATGAGATCTATCCGGACAAGGCCTGCGTCAACGAGACCGCCGAGATGTGCCGCGGCTGCCTGCAGGGCCGGGTGGAGTCCATCGGCCGGGTGATCGGCAGCGGGCCCGGCGGCCGAAGGAGAGGGCAGCCATGACCTATGCGGCTCTCGAACCCGACCTCTCATTGTCCACCCAGCCACCTCAATCCATCACGGTCTCCCCACCGAGGAGCAGCAGAAGGCCGGCGTATTCAAGGACACACTGCGCATCTCGGTGGGCACTGAGGACGCCGGCGACCTGGTGCGCGATCTGGCACAGGCGTTGGAAGGCTGAGACGGCGCGACATCTCATGTCCTCGTTCTGAGCACGAGTCCAGAGTGCCACGGCGGCAGATCGAGTGCCGGTCCGTCGGCTTCGAGAGCGCCTGTGCTCACCGCCCACGCCGCAATCTCGCCGGGACGCGGGCGCACCGCGAGGTCGGGCCCCCCGGCGTCGCACGATCGTACCGCCAGTGGATGACGACCAAGCGACCGCCCGGGCGCACGACAGAGGCGGCAAGAGCCAGCATCCCGATCGGGTCCTCGTGGTGGAGGATGTTGAAGAGCAGGCAGCCGTCCAGTGATCGGGGCTGCAGTCCGAACCCCTCCGCCAGCACATCCTGGCATTCGACGACCACATTGGTCAGGCGCGCACCGACAGCGCGCTCCCTCGTGCGGGCCGCCATCGCCTCGTCGACATCGTAGGCGTACACCGTGCCGCGGATTCGCCTCCCCAGGGGAACTGTGAAGGTCCCGTAGCCGCAGCCCAGCTCGGCCACATCACGGAGATCTTCGCCGATGCCCAGGCGATCAAGAATCAGCTCGGCGTCGAGCAGTCGCTCCCACTGGACCTCCTCCGGCATCCCGCTGTCTCTCACCTTCACGGCTCATCACCTCTGTTGACGAGGTGCGAGAAGCCGCGGGATGCGGACGGCATCCGCTCTGAGCCTCTCCGCCACAGCTCGACGAGCGCGACCAGCCCTTCGTCTACGAAGACGACCGCCTACGGATACATGAACACCACCTCCCTGCCGAAAGCGAGGAGCAGCCGGGTCACCGGGCTGTGGCGCACCTGGAAGCGGTTCCAGGCGTGCGTGTCATGCTGGCGTCCCCCAGGAGAACGGCAGCCGCACCGGCGCCGTCTGCGCCGGGACGTCAGACTTCGGTCGGCCCCGCAAAGCAGAGGGTCCGTCGCCGCGGCGCTCCCGGGTCGACCGTCATGCCATGGACCAGATGCCCTCAGGCATCGGTGGCCTCCTCCGGTGCGGGGACTGGTCGCCTTGTGACTGTTCCACGCATACAGCGTCCACTCCCTCTTCACACCAACTACACAGCGAGCTGTTTCACTTCACACACAGGCATCATCCATTCCCTTTGCTACCTTCGGGAGGAGCCATGTCAGAAGTGCCTCTCGCCGTCCCGCCAGGCGAGGAAGCCGTCCCCGCGCGGACCCGCAACCGTGTCCTGCGAGCCCTGGATGAGCGGCTCGGTATCGACGCACTCGACTATCCGGTACCGATCCATTCTCGCGGACTCGCCTACGGTCTCGGAGGAGTGACCCTGGGCGTCGTCGCGCTCCTCATCCTCAGCGGCCTGTACCTGTCGCAGTTCTACAAGCCCGGTCAGGCGGCGGCCCATCAGAGCGTCGCGCACATCATCTCCGCAGTGACCCTCGGCCGATTCGTCCGTGGGTTCCACTACTGGGGCGCCATGGCAGCCATCGTCTTCGTGGCCCTGCACGCGCTCCGCGTGTTCGTCACCGGCGCCTACAAGAAGCCGCGGGAGTTCACCTGGCTCCTCGGCGTCGCGCTGCTCGGCATCATGGTGCTCTTCCTCCTGAGCGGCACGACTCTCAAATGGGACCAGGAGGCGATGGAAGCCCTTGACCACCTCGGCGAGGTCGGGTCCCTCCTCGGTCCGCTGGGCTTCTTCTTCTCCGACAGCTGGGGCGCTCCATTGCTCCTGCGGTTCTTCGCGCTCCACGTCGTGATCCTGCCCCTTGCCTTCGTCCTCCTCGTCACTTGGCATCTGCTCCTCGTCAAGCGACACAAGATGGCTCCGACGCCGTTCTACAAGGGAAGCCTGCCGGAGCCGACGGAGTCGTTCGTCCATCACCTGCGCCGTCTGAGTGTGTACACAGCGGCGCTGGCCGTCGTCCTCGCCGTCCTTGCCGCGCTGGCGACACCCGGGCTCGGCCCGGTGCCGGTCGAGGGGATGGAAGTCACCAAGCCACCCCTGCCGCTGCTGTGGCTCTACGGCGCAGAGAACCTGGCCGGTGGCGTGACCGGCATCCTCTGGGCCTCGATCGCTTTGGCCGCGGCCTTGATTGTCGTCCCGTTCGTCGATCGGGGACCGGAGATCCGCCCTTCCCAGCGGCGGAGCCTGATGATTGCGGCCGGCATCGTGATCGGACTGCTCGTCGGTCTGAGCCTTTACGCTTACCTCGGCCCCACGGAGCAGCACCTCGAGGTGAGCCTGCTCCAGAGTCTCAGAGAGGTCCTGCATGCCTAGGACGTCGACCTCCCACGCCGACCGCAAGCGGAGGATGGCTTCGCGGCAGCGACCCGTGCTCGCCTTCTGGACCGCCACCGCAGTGGCAACGACGCTGCTGGGAAACGCCTTCGAACAGTGGGAGAAGGTCCTTACCCCGCACGCATGGGGCGCCGCCGCCATCTTCGCAGGGTCAGTTGCCGGCTTCGCGGCGGCGCTCTTCGTGGCGGTGCGCATCCTGGTGGCGGACGCGCGGGGCCGCTCTGGTCGCCTCAGTGTGCGCCCCGCCGCCACCGATCGTCCCGGCATGCATGAAAGAAGCAGAGACAAGACGTAGCCCGGACCTGCTCGGCTCCGTCACTCCCCGCACTCCCCGGGGCGTGACTGCCGGCGGCGACAGCGGGATATACGCGCCCCTGAACCGCGCGCTCCGAATGCAGCACGGTCGGCCTTCTCCGGAGGCGAGAAGCCGCGGGATGCGTCCTGCATCCCGCGGCTTCCTACCGACGGCATCCGGTGTCTGCCTCTCCGCCGTCTGGGGTCGGACCTGCTGGGCTCACCGGATGCTCAGCAGCAACCGTGCTTTCCACGCCCCGGCTGCTCCGCGTCGGCGGACTTGTCGCCCTGGTCGGGGGCGGAGGTGATGTCGGCGCCTTCCGCTTCTTGCGCGCCATGCGCTTCGCCGTGGCCGCCGTGGCCGACGAAGTGCATGACCAGTATGATGCCGAGGGCGCCGACGAGGAGGAGACCTGTCGCGATACTCATGGCTGTCGCCTTCCTGCGAGTGGTTCCATCATCCTCACCGAGTATGGCCCGCCGGCGTGAAGGGATCGTGTAGCCGCTGTGTCGTCCTCGTGAAGGTCCTGCGCGGCAGGCCATGGGGCAGCACTGAACGCCGCCGGCGCCAGAGCGAGCGCCACCACGCCGGCCGCGACCAGCGCCGCCAGGGCGAGCAGCGCGGCGACGAGCCCTCCCAGTCGCGGCAGGACAAGCATCGCGATGAGCGGCAGGGCGCAGAGCCACAGGAGTCCGGCGAGCAGCACCCTCTCGATCGGCATGCTCCGTCGCCACGTCTGCATTGACCGAAGTCCCATCACCATCAACATCCTCTCGCGTACAGATGCTTACGGCCTGAGGCTACCCTGTCGCCGTGAACGCGCGATGAAGATACGGGCGGTCTCAGAACCGTCCGCCGATCCACGCCGAACCGACGGTGCCGTACCTGACCGGTGTGCCGGTGCGAGCCGCCTCGATCGTCTGGCCGCCACCGACGTAGATGGCCCCGTGATAGCTGTAGCTGGCGTTCCCGTAGAAGACGAGGTCGCCGGGCTGCAATGCGCTCAGCGGCACCGGCTTGCTCGCGTGCTGCTGATCGGTGGCGCCGAGTGAAAGACCGATGCCGATCTGCGCGTAGACGTACATGACGAGGCCGGAGCAGTCGAAGCCCTGGCTCGGGCTGGCGCCGCCCCAGACGTAGGGGATGCCGAGGTAGCGCTGCGCGATGGCGACCACTTCGGGGTGGCCGGGTCCGCCGGGATCGACGGCGGGCGCGCCTGCGCCCGAGCCGCCGGAGCTCGCCGTGGCGCCGCCGTCGCTGGCTGCTGCAGCTGCTGCCTGCCGGGCGGCAGCGGCGCGAGCCGCGGCCGCCGCTTCCTGCGCCGCCTGCGCCGCCTTGATCTCGGACTTCAGGCCGCTCGCGAGGCTGTTCATCCGCGCCTCGGTCGCCAGGATCGCGCGCTTCTGCGTCTGCCGCTCGGCGACCAGCTTGGTGGCCGCGGCCTCGTCGGCCTTGAGCTGCGCGCGCCGGTCCTTGATGTCCTGCTCATAAGCGGCCACGGTCTGCACGAGGTCCACGTCGCGGTTGCCTAGGCGCTGCATGAGGTCGATCTGAGTGATCAAGTCGTCGATGCTGCGCGCCGCGAAGACGACGTCCACGCTGCCCGCCTCAGGCGCCTTGTAGATGTCCTGCGCGCGCGACGAGCTGACGGTTGGCGAGCTCGAGGTTCCTCTCGGCGACCGTCAGCTGACGCTCGTTCTGGCTGATCCTCAGGCGCGTCGTCTGCAGCCTGACGCTGGCCCGGTTGTAGTTTTCGACCGCCTTCGAGACCTGCACCCCGATCGTGTCCAGCTGCGCCTGCACCTCGCGCAGCCGGGCCTTCTTCGCGGAGACGGGCGAAGCCTGGGCCGGCGCGGCCGCGCCGAGCGCGGTCGCGAGCGCCGCGAGGGCGAGGGCAATGGTCAGGAGTCGTCGGATCACGTGCGTCCCTTCGTCGTTGAAGTGGTCCGCGAAGGTTACGTGGCTCGGGTGAAGGCGCCGTGAAGGGCCGCTTCACGCCAACACCATGTCGCCTTCACACCGTCTCCACATCGCCGTGCGACACTCCCTGCAGCGACACACCCTTCCCCATAGGCTCCAGTAGTCGCACAGACGCGGGGTACCCCTCCACACCCCGCCCCGCGTCTCCCCCAAGCCCCAGGGCGCGGGGCCGCCTCCCCAAGCGGTCCCGCGCCCAGCCCCTTTCTCGGGCCCTGATGCCGCCTGCGGCGAACCTCAGGCGACGACGTTCGCTCGCTGGTCGCGAGCGCGCGTGACCATCACGACCGACAACCCGATGAAGATGCCCGTGAGCGCGAACCACTGCGGCGGCGTGAGCTCCAGCAGCCAGCGGGGGTTCACGCGCAGAAACTCGACCAAGAACCGCTCGATCCCCGACAGGATCAGGAACCAGGCGAAGACGTACCAGCCCGGCTGCGCTCGCCGCGCCAGACGGTAGAGGACGACGAAGACCACGAGCATGGCGATGGTCTCGTAAAGCGCCGTGGGCTGGACGGGCACCGTCGTCGGCACCACGCCGCGCGGGAAGGCCATGGCCCAGGGCAGGTCGCTCGGGCGCCCGTAGGTGCCGTCACCGGCGAGAAAGCAGCCGATGCGCGCGACCGCGTAGCCGAGGGCCACCGCGGGGCCCATGATGTTGGCGACGGTGCCAGCGGGCACGCGGCGCCACCGCGCCACGAGAAGGACCGCGAGGAAGCCGCCGAGCAGGCCGCCGTACCAGGTGAAGCCGGCGCCCCCCGTGAGCGCGTGGAGCGGCGTCAGCCGCACCTCGTTCCAATGCTCGGCGGCCCAGTACAGTCGCGCTCCAACGAGGCCGCCGACAATGGCGGCGACGGTTATCTCGAGCGCCGCCCCCGGATCGATGCCGAGGTGGCGCGCGAGCCGTTGGACGACGAGACCGGCGGCGATCATCGCGAGCGCGGCCAAGAAGCCATACGAGTTGCCCGAGAACTGACCGACGTGCAGAAGGACGGGGTACAACACGTTCATCTCTCCTTGCGCGGGACTTCCCGCCAGCGGGAGCGCCGGCGGCTGGACGATTGCGGCGAACGCCTTCCTGTCGCAGGGCGAACCGCAGCCTCAGGATAGGCGGGCGGGATGTAGATGCAGTGAAGGGGGGTTGATCCAGCACGCGGCGCCATAGCCTCAGCCGCACGACACCGGCCCACCGTGAGTGCCCCTCATCCGGACCGCTCGATCATCACGCGCAGCACGGGATGCATCTGGTGGTGAAGAAGCGGCCACTATTACTCAAATGATAAAAGACATCTCTTGCATGTTCAGTAACCCGGAACTTGCCACAGTCTACATGGAAGGTATCCGTGCAGAAAAACCCCG
>JBBQFA010000151.1:0-6514 GCA_038321515.1 Thermoleophilia bacterium
GCGCCGAGCGCTTCGGCCTTGCGCAGCTTCACCAGCTGCGCGGCCGGGTGGGGAGGGGGACGGCGAAGTCGTATTGCCTGCTGTTCTCACAGGCCGAGACCGGCGCCTCCCAGGCGCGCCTCGAGGCTCTGCTCGAGACCAACGACGGCTTCGAGCTCGCCGACCGCGACCTCGAGATCCGCGGCGAGGGACAGGTGCTGGGAGCGCGCCAGGCGGGTGTCCCCGAGCTCAAGCTCGCCCGCCTGGCGCGCGACCGCGCGGCGCTGCTCCGCGCCCGCGCGCTCGCCACCGCGATTCTCGCGGAGGATCCGGACCTCGAGGATCCGGCGCACGCTCCCCTGCGCGCCGCCGTCGACGCGGCCTTCGGGCCGGAGCTCGGCTGGCTGCTCAAGGCCTGACGGGGGCGCGGCCTGCGGCTCCCGTATACTGCAGGCATGCGCACCCCCGAGCTCATCGCGACGCACACCAACACAGACTTCGACGCTTTCGCGGCCATGGTGGCCGCGCACAAGCTCTATCCGGAGGCGCACATCTGCCTTGGCGGCGCGGTCAACCGCAACGTTCGCGAGTTCCAGGCGCTGCACGCCGACCTGATCCCGGTCGTGGACCCCGTTGACGTCGACCGCGACAGCGTGCGCCGCCTGATACTGGTCGACACCGTGCACGCCAACCGTCTCGGCGACCTCGGCGACCTCTGTGGTCGCGACGGCGTCCAGGTCGTTGCTTTCGACCACCACGCTCATCCCGGCGATCTGCCCGGGTTCTTGTCGCCGGATGACCTCGTGACCTCCGAGGACGGGTCGCTGGTGACTCTGCTGGTGCGCATCGTCGCCGAGCGCGGGATCCCCGTGACGCCTTTCGAGGCTACCGTCTTCGCACTCGGCATACACGAGGACACGGGGTCGCTGACGTTCTCCACGACGACCACCCGCGATGCGGAGGCGCTGGCGTTCTGCATGCGCGCCGGGGCGGACATCGCCCTCCTCGAGAAGTGGCTGGCCAACGCCCTCACGCCGGCGCAGCGCGTCACACTGGCAGGGGCGCTGGCGACGGCCACGGAACTGCCGGTGGCCGGCGCCACCGTCCTGATGTCCGCCCTCCACGAGGAGTTGTACGTCGAGGGGGTGAGCATCGTCGCGCACCGCGTCATGGACCTCACCGGCTGCGACGCCTACTTCTTGCTCGTCGCAATGGAGAACCGCGTCTTCGTGACGGGGCGCAGCAGAGGCGGTCGCGTGGACGTTGCGAGAGCACTGGCGGTGGTCGGCGGCGGTGGGCACTCCGCAGCCGCCTCCGCCGTCGTCAAGGACCGGCCGCTCGAGGCCGTCGCGGCGGAGGTCGCGATAGCGGCGGCGGCGGCCGTCGCGCCGGTGCGGACCGCCGGGGACGCGCTCGAGCCGGGACCGCCGACCGTCGCGGCGACGACGACCGTCGACGATGCGGCGCGGCAGTGTCGCCGGGAGGGCCTCGGCGGGCTTGCCGTCGTCGCCGACGACGCGCTTGTCGGTCGCGTCGCGCTCCTCGATCTCGAGCGGACCGCGGCCCACGGCCTTGGCCATGCTCCGGTCAAGGCCGTCACCACGTCGAGCGTGGCGACGGTCAGCGTCTCCACGCCGCTCGACCGTGTCGCGCTGGCGCTCGCGCAGGACGACGTGGGCTGGCTGCCCGTCACGGAGGAGAGCGCGGCCGATACCGGGGGGCCCGTGCGGCTCTCCAGCGTCGTCGGCATGGTGACGCGGCGAGCCGTGATCGGCGCGGGCGCCGACCACGGGCCGGCCGCTCCCGGGCTCGCCAACCTCGCGGGAGAGCTCGGAGACCTGGGCCTGGACGAGCTGCTGCGCCACGTCCAGTCCGTCGCCGCCGGCGTGCGCGGCTGCTATCTCGTCGGCGGCGCCGTCAGAGACCTGCTGCTCGGCGAGCCGGGGTTCGACGTCGACCTGGCCGTCGAGGGCGACGGCATCGCCTTTGCGACCGATCTCGCCGCCCGGCTCAAGGGCCATATCCGGCCCCATGAGAAGTTCGGTACCGCCGTGGTGGTGGCCGACACGTCCGGTGGCGGGCGGCTGCGCGTCGACGTAGCATCCACGCGTGCCGAGTCGTACGAGTATCCCGCCGCGCTGCCCAAGGTCGAGCACGCCGGGATCCGCAGCGACCTGGCCCGGCGCGACTTCACCATCAATGCCCTGGCCGTGTCGCTGAAGCCGGAGACCTTCGGTGACCTCTTCGACTACTTTGGCGGGGTCGCGGACCTCGACGCCGGTCGCATCGTCGTGCTGCATAACCTCAGCTTCATCGAGGACCCCACGCGCATCCTGCGCGCGATCCGCTACGAGACCCGATACGGCCTGCGCATGGACGAGCACACCCTGAACCTGGCGCGCGCCTGCTGCGCCATGGACCTCGTCGGCGACCTGTCGTCGGCGCGTCTTCGTGACGAGCTCGTCTCGCTGCTCGACGAGGAGAAGGTCGACTTCTCGCTCCGCCGACTCGAGGAGCTCGGCCTGTGGTCGTCGATCCACGCGCGTCTGCGCGTTGACGAAGCCACGCGGGAAGTCGTGCGCCGCGCCGACGCCTTGCGCGCCGCGCACGCTCTCGACGCGGAGGCGCCGCGCTGGCGTCTGCGCCTTGTCTGGCTGCTCCGCGACCTCGATCCGGAGGAGATCGCCGCCTGGACCGAGCGCATGAGAGTGCGCCGCGACGACGCAGAGGTGCTCGAGCGGGCGCTGGTCGTCGGTCGCAGACTCGTGGCGCGGGTCGCCCGTGGGCCCAGCGAGGCCGACCTGTATGAGTTCGCTCAAGCGGAACCGGTCGAGGCCTTGGTCGCGGCGATGACCCTCGACGGATCAGGGATCGCCGCCGATCGCCTCGGGCGTCTTCTCGACGCGACGCGCCACGTGCGCCTTGAGATCGGCGGCGAAGACCTGCTCGCCATGGGATTCAGTTCCGGGCCGCGGCTCGGAGACGTCTTGCGCAGCGTGCTGCACCTCAAGCTGAACGGTGTGATCGCGACGCGGGAAGAGGAGCTCACCGCGGCAGAGAGCATGCGGGTGGAGGCGTGACCCAGACCAGCCTGCTGCTCCAGTTCGCCGTCACGCTGCCGCTGCTTCTCGTGAGCCTGGTGCTGCACGAGCTCGCCCATGGCTGGGTCGCCTGGAAGCTCGGCGACCCGACGGCGAAGTCGCTGGGGCGGCTCACCCTGAACCCGTTGCGGCACCTGGACGTGTGGGGCACGGCGGCGCTGGTGGTGACGTTTCTCGGTTCGGGCGGGACCTTCTTCTTCGGCTGGGCCAAGCCGGTGCCGGTCAACCCCTCGTATTTCAAGGACCCGCAGCGCGGGATGATGCTGGTCGGCGCGGCCGGCCCAGTCACCAACCTCGCACTGGCGGTCGTCGCGGCGAGCCTCGTCTGGGCGACATACACGTGGAGCCTGTTCCTCGCCCAGGCGCTGGCGTTGCTGTTTCTGCTGAACGTCCTGCTCGCGGTACTCAATCTGCTGCCGATCCCGCCGCTGGATGGCTCGCGCGTCGTCGGCGGCTTCCTGACGCGGAGCCAGTACCGGAGCTGGATCGCGCTGGACCGGTACGGCAACTACACGTTCATGATCCTGATGCTGATCATCCTCGTCGCGCCTCAGGTGTTCGAGGCGACCATCGGCCGGGTCCTGATCTGGTCGTATCTGCTGCTGCCGGGAGGCTGAAGAATGGCGACGGGACCGCCCTACGAGTGGCGCGAGCGCGACGGCGTGCGGTGGCTGGCGTGGCACGCCGGGGGGGTCGCCGCCGCCTTCCCGACGCGAGAGGGCGGCGTTTCGCCGGCGCCATGGGACAGCCTGAACCTCGGGCTGTCCGTCGCCGACGAGGCGGAGCGGGTGCTCGAGAACCGGTGGCGCTTCTGCGCCGCCGTCGGGATCTCACGGGAGCGGCTGGTCGTGCCCGGTCAGGTGCACGGCACGACGCTGGCGTGGGTCGGCGAGGCCGACGCGGGGCGTGGCGCGGTGGACCGCGAGAGCGTGATCCACGACCACGACGGCCTCTTGAGCGACACGCCGGGTCTGGGCCTCGTCGTCAGCTACGCCGACTGCGTGCCAGTGGTCATCGTCGCCGCCGGCGACGACGGACCGGCGCTGGCCGTCGTCCACGCGGGCTGGCGCGGGATGATCGCGGGCATCGTAGGTGCGGCGGCCGCGGATCTGAGCCGTCGCGGCCAACTGGTCGCCGCCGTGATCGGGCCCAGCATCGGGCCGTGCTGCTTCACCGTCGATCAAGAGCTGCGGCACCGGTTCGAGGCCCGGTTCCCGGGCTCCGCCGGCGCCGCGACCGTGGACCTCTGGCGCTGCGCACGGCTCGAGCTGGAGGCCGCCGGCGTCCCGCCGGCGGCCGTCACCGTCACCGGCATCTGTACGGCGTCGGACCCGCGCTTCTTCTCGCATCGGCGCGACCACGGTGCGACCGGGCGGCACCTGGCGATAGCCTGGCGGCAGGAAGCGTAGCGCGGCTCCAGAAGTAGGCCGCCGAGGAGGAACACCGTGGTACGACAGTACGTCCCCGAGGTCGAGAGCGTTCGCGAACGGTTCGCGGAGGTCGAGGGCAGGGTCGCCGAGGCGGCCGTGGCCGCCGGTCGCGACCCCGCCGCCGTGCGCGTGCTCGTGGCGACGAAATACGTCGCCGCCGAGCACCTCGGCGTGCTGCGCGACTCAGGCATCCGGCTGATCGGCGAGAACCGTGCCCAGGACCTCGCCGCCAAGCACGAGCTGTACGGCGACACCTTCGACTACCACTTCATCGGTCACCTGCAGAGTCGTAAGACGAAGACCGTGCTGCCCCTGGTGAGCCTCATCCACTCGGTGGGGAGCATGAGCGTGGTGCAGGAGATCGAGGCGCGTGCCGCGAACGCCACCGACATACTCCTGGAAGTCAACATCGCCGGTGAGGTGAGCAAGAGCGGCGTCCCGATCGCAGCTGTGGACGCCTTTCTCGACGAGGCGGCGGCCTTTCCGAAGGCGCGCTTTGTCGGCCTGATGTGCATGCCGCCGTTGTTGGACGACCCCGAGAAGGCGCGCCATCACTTCGTCCGCGCGCGTGAACTTGCGGAACGGCTTTCTACTAGGTGGAGTGGAACGTATACTTTCCAGCAGCTATCGATGGGTACGAGTGCCGACTACGAGGTCGCCGTGCAAGAAGGAGCGACCATCGTGAGAGTCGGGAGCGTACTCTTCTGAACCGGTAGGGAGGGACCTGATGGGCCTAGGCGATTCGTGGCACAAGGTGGCAGTCTACTTCGGCATCGCCGACGACGAGGACGAGTACGAAGAGGACGAGACCCTGGCTCCGCACGAAGAGCTCGAGCGCTCGTACCAGGAACGCCCCAACGTGCGCAAGCTCAACAGCGGCCGTGGCCGCAACGACTACGACGAGATCTTCGCCGACGAACCGCGCCGGCGCGCCTCTTCGTCCTCGCAGGTCGTCAGGGCGATCGAGCCCCCGCGGCCGGCCCGCGTCGAGGTGCACCTCGTCATCCCCAAGAACTTCAACGACGCCCAGCAGATCGCCGACAAGTTCAAGGTCGACGTGCCCGTCATCATCAACCTGCAGGGCTCCGAGACCGAGCTGGCAAAGCGGCTCATCGACTTCTGCAGCGGCTTGACCTACGCGCTCGATGGCGGCATGCAGCGCGTCGGCGAGAAGATCTTTCTCCTCACCCCGCGCAACGTCGAGGTCTCGGCCGAGGAGCGGGCACGTCTCCTTGAGAAGGGTTTCTTCAACCAGTTCTGAGGCGCGGCGAGCCGTCGGCCCGCCGCCTGCAGCAGCCCCCGCGGTCGTCCGCCGCGCGGCCCGACCGTGAAGGTCGGGTTCATCGGCGCTGGGCATATCGCCCGGGCTCTGGCGCAGGGATGGAGCCGGCCGGAGGTCGATCACCCGCCGGAGCTGGCGTTCTTCGACGTCTCAGCCGACGCGGCGACTGTCGCCGCCGGCGAGTCGGGAGGCACGGTCGCCCGTGATCTCCCGGCGCTGGTCGCGAGCGCCGACGTCGTCCTCGTCGCGGTCCGTCCCCAGCACGTCGCGGCTGTGCTCGCCGATCTCGCGCCCGTCTTGAGCGCCCGTGCGCTGGTCTCGGTGGCTGCGGGCGTGTCCGTGGAGCGATTGACCGAGGCGCTGCCGGTCGGTGCCAAGGTGGGCCGGGTGATGCCCAACGTCGCCGCCGCGCTTGGGCTCGGCGTCTTCCTCTTCGTGCCCGGCACGCTGGGCGAGCAAGCAGGTGGGGTCGAGGCGCTGTTCGGTCTCGCCGGAGACGTCGTGGCGATCCCGGAGACGGAGTTCGACACAGCGACCGTCGTCGCCGGCTGCATGCCCGGCATCTTGGCGATGCTGGTGCGCGACTTCGCTCTCGCCGGCGAGCGGCGCGGCCTCGAACCAGGGGTCGCCCGGAGGCTCGCCATCGGCGGCGTGTACGGCGCCGCCGCGTTCATCGCCCGCGAGGGCGACCCCGCCGCGGTGATCGCCGCGGCCGCCACGCC
>JBBQFA010000152.1:0-6475 GCA_038321515.1 Thermoleophilia bacterium
GTCCTGCAGGCCGACAGCCGCGGGCGCGGCCTGCTCCCGCGGGATCGGGAAGCTCTCCGCGTACGCCGGGTTCACCGTGCGATACGCGGCCGGGAAGAGCAGGGCCAGCAGGCGCATGCCGATCTGCTGCGGCGTGCCTGAAGTGTCGGTCAGCAAGGCCAGCGTCTCTTTGCTCATCGGCACGGCCTTGCGCCCGCCGGGGTCGCCGGCGTAGGAGACGAGCCGGTCCACGACGTCGGGGTACCGCACCGCGAGATCGAGGCCGACGTCGGCGCCCATCGACCAGCCGAGAACATCCATCTTGTCGTAGCCGAGCGCCCTGATGAACCCGGCGGTGTCGTCGGCGAGCTGCGAGAACTGGTACGCGCCGCCGGGGTCGTTGGTCTCACCGATACCGCGATTGTCGAAGAGGACGACCTGCCGGCCCTCGGCGAGCGCCGAGACGAACGCGGCCGACCAGAGGTCCATCGTGGTGCTCGAGCCCATGATCAAGAGCAGCGGCGTCGCGCCTGCGGCCGCGCCGCCGAGCGGACCGATAGTCCGATAGCCGACGTCGAGGTCGCCGACTTTGACGTGCTGTACCGGCGCGGCCTGCACGATGTCGGCGGCCGGGGAGCCGCTCGCGTCCGGGCTGGCGGCACTCGTCGCGGCACCAGTGGCGGCACCAGTGGTGGTGCCGCCGGCGTCCCCACCACATCCGACGCCGGCCAGCGCGAGCGCGGCGGCGGCGAGCACGATCGCGATCCCTGTGCGGCTGAGTCTCGTCCGTCTCATGATCTCTTCCCTCCGGCTAGACAAGGAGTGCGTAGCTGGCGAAGAAGGCCATCATCGCCACGAGGATGATCGTGGGGACGACGCCACGCCAGAGCCTGGCGGCCGAGCGCTCTTCGTCGGTGAAGTACCGATACGCGTGCAACAGTGCCGCCGGGAAGAGGTACAGCGAGTAGCCGAGCAGCACGAGCGCCTGCGCGTGCGTGCCCCAGTCTGCGAGCACCGCGAGGAGGCCCATGGCGCCGAAGGCGAGGTTCGCGAACCCCACCTCCCACATCCAGTCCGGCCTGTCCGTCTCCCAGCCGACCCGCTTGGCATCCTGCTTGTGAAGGATGAAGTGACACACCCATGCCAGCACGCCCACGACCCCCACGCCGGTGGCCGTCACGATAGCGAGCGCTGCGGATCGTCGCCGAGGTGGTAGAACCCGAAGAAGATGCCGATCGCCGCGACGATCTTGCCCGACCAGCTGATCCACATGACCATGTCCGCTCCGGTCGCTCCCCACGTCCACCGGATCGCGCAGCGCCTGCCCCCAGGCAGGAGCCCCGCGTGACTTCCACAGGACTGTAGTCGGCACGGGCAACGCCAAACCTGAGTCATAGACGTTAAATCGCGGGGCGCGGTGTGCTGCCGCCGCGCCGCCTCAGGGCCTGAGCTCCAGCCGCTCCCCGTACATCCGCACGTCCGCCGCTCCGAAGCAGCAGAACGTCACCGCGCGCGGCAGTTCGTGAGTCGCGAGCCAGGCCGAGACGGCGCCGACGGCCACGTCGCAGGCTTCGGCCTTCGGGTAGCCGAAAGCGCCGGTCGAGATGCTGGGGAAGGCGATGGTCTCGAGCCCGGCCTCCGCCGCCAGCCGCAGGGACTCCGTGTAGCACGAGCGCAGCAGCTCCGGCTCGCCGCGGTCGCCGCCGTGCCAGACCGGCCCGACGACGTGGATCACGTGATGCGCCGGCAGGTCGTAGCCCCTGGTCATGCGCGCCTCCCCGGTCGGGCAGCCGCCGAGGGGCCGGCACTCCCGGAGCAGGCCCGGCCCCGCCGCCCGGTGGATCGCGCCGTCCACACCGCCGCCGCCCAGCAGCGAACTGTTGGCGGCGTTGACGATCGCATCCACGTCGAGGCGCGTGATGTCGCCGTCCACCACGAGCATGCGGTCCATCAGACCGCCAGCTGTCTCCCTGCCTCCCGCCATGCGTCCTCCCTCGTCGCCCGCGGAGGAGTATCGCAGACCGGCGCATCGGGTATGCACTACCAGCAAAGTGTTTAACGGATCGTCAACGAAAGGAGGCCGGCAATGAGCATGCAGATGTTGCCCTGCACGCACTGCGCGGCCCAATTCGACTCGCTCAGATCTCTCGAGTACCACCTCAAGGCGACGCACGACGACGCGCTGCCTTCTGAGAAGTTCCGCTGCGTGACCTGCGACGCCGAGTTCATGCGGCAGGCCGAGTGGCTTGACCACGTGCAGGACGAACACGAGGAGGAGAGCGCCGCCTGAGACGGCGCACCCGCCGAACGGACGCGCCGACGACGGGGGACGGGGTCGAACACAGACCGCCCCCCGCCGTTCGCGTTGGCGCCCTCTTCGTCGTCCACCGTGCCGCTGCGCCAACGGATGCGTGCGCCCCGGCAGCGGGTAGCATCGGGGCGAACCTTCCGGGAGGGGCCATGAGATCCTTGCGCAGCGCACTCGCCGCGGCGGCGTTCGCCGCAGTGCTAGCCGGTGCATCCGTGTGCGCGGCGGCGCCGGCGGACGCGGCGTCACCGGCGCCCTCGCCACAGGCTCGGTCTGCGCCATCCAACGCCGTCCGCGATTGGTACTTCATGTCTCGGGGAGAACACGTGCGTCCGGGCATCCCATCCGCCGCCGCCCGGCTCCTGCGCCGCTACTCGGGCCATTGGATCGGCCCTCGTCATCACAGGATCGTCTACCTCACCTTCGACGCGGCCTCCGAGTTCGGCACCACCCTGCGCATCATCCGTATCCTGGACCGCGCCCACGTCAAGGCGAGCTTCTTTCTCACCGGCACGTACATGCGCGACAACCCCGGCATCACGCGACGCCTCGCGAACCACGGCCGGCTGGCGCGCTTCTTCCGCGCGCCCTATGGCACGTACAGTGCCCGCGTGCTCTGGCTGGCCGAGAGACTCGGCTACGCCGCCGTGTTCTGGAGTTTCGCCCACGTCGACTACGACGAGCACGCCCAGCCGCCAGTGAGCGTCACCCGCGCCCGGCTGCTGGCGGCCGCCTGTCCGGGCGCGCTCTACCTGCTGCACGCCGCGTCCACAAGCAACGTCGGCGCGCTCGCCGACGTGATCCGCGTGCTGAAGCGGCGGGGATACCACTTCGCGACGCCGGACGCGCTGCCCTAGCGGTCACTCGAGGTGGCGGGCGGCGGGCTCCCAAGCTGTCCCCGGCACCCGCTATGCTTGTCCCATGATGACTCCCGATGAAGGCGACGCCAGGGTCTGGGCAGACCGAGCGGCCGCCGTGCGGGAAGGCTGGTTCCTGCGTACCTCGAGCCTTCACGGCGTGCGCCACACGCAGCGTGTGCACATTCACGCGCAGCGGCTGACGAGCGAGCTGGGCTGGGGCGGACCCGACGTTCGGCTCGCGCTCACGGCTGCGCTCTGGCACGACATCGGCCGCACCAACGACGATGTCGATCCCTCACACGGGGCGGCGTCCGCCACCCGTGCCGTCGCCCTGGGTCTCGCAGACGATCTGGCGGCGGCCGAGGGCGAGGCCGTCCTCTTCGCGATCCACTGCCACTCGCTCTCCGACCAGGCGGCCGTTGAGCGCGCCGAGAGACTCTCGCTGGCGCTGCGCCTGGCGGAGCCGGAGCGCGCCCTTCGCATCCTGTGGCTGCTCAAGGACGCGGACGCTCTCGACCGCGTCCGCCTCGCTGACTTCGAGGCCGCCGACCCGGCGCAGTTGCGCCGCCCGGAGGCCGTCGCGCTCATCCCGTTCGCCGCGGAGTTGTACCGCACCGTCGGACACTGACCGCGGCGCACGGGGAGCCGCCGCCGCCGCCGTCGCCGACTTGCGAGCACGCACGCTCGCCGCAGCCGGACCCTCTCTCACTGCGCCTACCGCGGCCACAGCCGCATCGACGGCTCCGGCGGCTGGATGAAGTGCCTTGCCGTCGGCTCGGTACCCGGGCGCAGGTACTTCCACGCTTCCTTCTGCAGCTCCAGGTCGGTGACCGTCCGTCGCTGGTGCTGGCGCATGTGCTCGTCCCAACTCGGCAGCACGAACGTCTCGATGAAGCGGTGCTCCCGGTCGGCGTCGCGGTACACCGACCAGTCCGTGGCGCCGGTGCGGCGCCGCACCCGCCCGACGAGGCGCAGAGCGCGCAAGAAGTCGTCTTCGCACTCGGGCCGCACTTCGTAGCCCACGACCACCAGCGCCGGGCTACTCGCGCCGTCGCCGGGGACCAGCCGCGCCTCCGGCGCGGCCATCGGCGCCGGCCGCAGATCCACCTCGGCGATCCTGTCGAAGCGCCAGCGCAGGGCCAGGACCAACGTGGCAACGATGGCGAGGGCGCCCCACGCGTAGGCGCCCTGCGTGCCGACCACATTGGCGAGCCTGCCCCACAACGCGCTGCCCAGGGCGATGCCCGCCGAGATCGCCGTGAGGTAGAGCGCCAGGCCGCGCGCCCGGATCCAGCCGGGCAGTACCTCCTGCGAGGCCACGTTGAGGGTCGAGAGGCAGAACAGCCAGCCCACGCCGGCGACGACGCTGACGCCGACGGCCATGACCAGCCCGTCCACGAGCGCCAGCGCCACGAGCGCAACGGCGACGAGCACGCTGCCGGCCGCGAAGACCCAGTCGGCGCTGAGGCGCTCGCGCACCTGGGGGATCACGGCGGCGGTCGCGACGGCCCCGCCGCCGATCGCCGCGAAGAGCAGCCCGAGGCCGCCCGAACCCACGCCGAGCACCTCCTTCGCGTACACGGGCAGCAGTGACAGCAGGCCGGCGCTGGCGACGCCGAAGGCGAACGAGCGCACCAGGACCCCGTGCAGCACGTGCGAGAACATGGCGTAGCGGACGCCGGCGCGGACCGCCCCGGCGAAGCGTTCGGGCGGTCCCACATCCTCCTCTACCGAGCGCCGCCAGCGCCACAGCACAGCGAGAACGAAGGCGAACGAGGCGGCGTTGAGCGCGAACACCAGCCACGCACCGGCGGCAGCGATGAGAAGCCCCCCGACCGCCGGGCCTATCGCGCGCCCCAGGTTGATGTTGGCGCCGCCCAGCGTGACCGCCTGCTTGAGCTCCTCGGCCGGCACCAGTTCCGGCTGGATCGCCTGCCAGGCCGGATAGTTGAACGCCATGCCAAGACCGAGCGCGAACGTGAAGCCGAGAAGGAGGGTCGGTGTGACGGCATCCAGCGCCGTGAGCACCGCCAGGCCGCCGGCCGCGGCCAGCATGCACGCCTGGGTGATGAGCAGGAGGCGCCGGCGCTCGACGAGGTCGGCCACGGCGCCGGCCGCCACGCCCACGATCACCACCGGCAGGTAGCTCGCCGTCTGCACCAGTGCGACCACCGCCGGCGTGGCGTTCAGCTCCACCATGAGCCACGCCGCACCGACAGCCTGCATCCACGTGCCGATGTTCGACGCCAGCAGGGCGATCCACAGGATGCGATACACGCGATAGCGAAACGGCGACCAGGCGGACATGCCGCCAGCCTATCGCACCATACGTCGCGACAGTCGCCGGGGTGTCGACGGCGTCGAGGTCTACGCTGCCTGACGCCGCGCGGGACGTCAGTCGACGGGCCGGCTTCCGGCGCCGGGCGGCTGAGTGCTCGCGCCGGCCACTCCGGACGTGGCGTCATCGAGCACGTTGGGGCCCGCCTTGGCAGCGTCCTTGCGGCGCAGCACGCGGCGCACGCCCGAACGCGTGCGCGCCTTCGTCGCCTGCGTCGCACCGCGCGCGGTGGAGCGCACCCGCGTACCCGCGGCGGCAACGCCCGCCGAGACCTTCTTGATGCCCGTGCGCGTCTGCGCGCCGGCCTTGTCGCCGGCGGCGCGCGCCTGAGCCACCATCGTCGTCGCCGTCACGTGGGCCAGCGCCGCCGCCTCAGCGACGATGCGCTTGCGGTCCTCGTTCGAGAGCAATCCGGTCTCGTACCAGTGGGTCGCCAGCAGCCCCACCACGTAGGTGCCGCCAAAAGCGACCGCGGTCTTCGGCACCAGCCCGTAGCCGGGCACCAGACCGACGAGAGCCCCGGCGATCTGCCGCCACACGACAGCGCCGCCGATCACGGGTGCGATGTCGACCATGCGCCGCTGAAACTCCGGCGGCGCGCCGCACGCCAGGGCCAGCCGATAGACCATCAGCGCCTCGTTCTTCGTGAGGATGATGGTGTCGGCCGCGGAGAGGGGGATGCCGAGGAGGGGCACCATCGAGGGCACGCCCGACGCCAGGGCGACGGTGGCGTTGGATACTGAGACTTCACCGGTGAGCCGCGCCGAGAACAGCGGCCGCAGGCCGGGCAGGCGCCGCGCGGCCGCCAGCCGCGCACCTGCGGGCAGCGCGTCCATCACGGCGCCGGCGACCTGGGCAGCAGCCTCCGGCGCCGCGAGGTCGACGCGCCTGACGGCACGCGCGTCGAGGCTGGCGGTCCACGCCGGCGAGACTCCGGACGCCCGCGCGAGTCCGGGCGCCGGGACGACCCCGCCGGGACTCGCGATCGCG
>JBBQFA010000153.1:0-6415 GCA_038321515.1 Thermoleophilia bacterium
GTACATACCGGTCTGTTCCAGGAGCGCTTTGCGCTTGGCGGAGCCGCGAAGAAGAGTATTCACAATAAGACATTCAATGAAGCTGTCGCGGCAACGCGGGCTGAGCCTCGAGGTGACATGCCTGGCGATGTGGAGCGCCGGGTGGTCGTCCTTGACCTTCTCGGTGACGACACGCACTGAGCCTTTGTACTGGTCCGGAGTGATCTTCTCGGCCAGCTGGAACGCTTTGACGATCTTGGCTTTGTCGTCGCTGGCGGCCAGCTTGAGCATCTGGTTGATCACCTGCCTCTGCACCGCGGTGTAGAGGCCGTCCGTACGGCCCATCCATCTCCCCCCTTCTCTCGTCGCGCGACACCGCAGGGGCCCCGCGCGTGTGCACACTGTTCAATCGACGAGGGAGCGAACGAACGGCGGCTCAGACGACGGCCGCCTGACGCGTCGGCTCCCCGCGCCGGTCTCCGGGTGTCCGTCTACCGAGTCTATCACCGAGACAGTTCGGCGCGGCGCCTGCACGGCGCCCGCCGACCGTTGCCAGAATGGCGACACTTGCTGTGTCAATTCGTCTAAAGACCCTCATGTTTCGCGCGTCGACCGCCGATACCCAACACTGAACGATAAGGGCAAACCTGTCGTGAGGCAGGGACGCAAAGCCAGAGGTCTTGAATGATCAAGATAGCTCGGTTGCCGAATCCGGTCTCCGCGATCGCGGATCTCGCCTTCAGCATCTGTCGTTTGGCTGACGCTCCCTCACACCCGGGAAGCAGCCATTCAATGTCCGCCGGCCTTGAGCAAGTCGGCAGGCCTAAGGGAGTACCGAAGTGGAGGCGATGAAGATGAGATTCAGGCTATTCGGTCTCGCGGTCGCGCTGCTCTGTCTCTTGGCCTTGCCTGTCACGGCATTGGCCGACGGCGAGCCCGGCGGCAAGATCGACCCCAGCGTCACGACCGTGCTCGAGGCAACCGGCGGCACCCAGGCGATACCGGTCATGGTGGTCGCTCCGGGCGCGCTCGACCAGGTCCAGGCCAGCATACCGCTGGGCGTGGACGTCACACAGATCCCGATCGTCGACAGCCTCGCCGCCTTCCTCACTCCCGCGGAGATCCAGGCGCTCGGCAACGCAAGCTTCGTTCAGCAGGTGGTCGCCGACAACCCGGTCTTTGGCTTCGACTACCTCAGCAGCATGGATATCACCAACCTCACCATCGGGCTGGGTGACGTGGCATCCCCTGCCGCCGGCGGACCGACGGGCAGCGGCGTCACCGTAGCAGTCCTCGACAGCGGCGTCTCGGTCAACACCGATCTCGCCGCCAGCCGCGTCATCGGCTGGAAGGATTTCGTGAACAACCAGCCGACGCCGTACGACGACGCCGGCCACGGCACCTTCGTCGCCGGGCTCATCGCCGGCGACGGCACCGCCTCTCTGCCGCTCGAGGACGGCGGCTACGCCACGACACAGTTCCGCGGCGTGGCGCCGGGCGCCGACATCGTCGGCGTCAAGGTGCTCGATCAAACTGGCCAGGGTCGTGCGTCGGCGCTCATCGCCGGCATCGCCTGGACCATCGCCCACAAGAACGAGTTCGGCATCCGCGTGATGAACATCTCCATCGGCGGCAACCCAGTGGCCTCGGTCACGCGCGATCCCATCGCCATGGCGGTCGAGGCCGCGTGGCGCAGCGGCGTCACCGTCGTGTGCGCGGCGGGCAACGAGGGCGACTTCGGCCCGGGCGGCGTACTTTCGCCCGGCAACGACCCCTTCGTCATCACCGTCGGCGCGACCGACACCAATAAGACGCCCATCACGGCCGACGACCGCGTGGCCCCCTACAGCTCGGTCGGCCCGACGCTCTTCGACGAGATCGCCAAGCCCGACCTGGTGGCCCCCGGCAGGAAGCTCGTCTCCCTGCGCAGCGCCGGCTCCTATATCGACGTGACCTTCCCCGACAACGTCATCCCGCTGGCCAGTTTCGCGCCGAAGGCGCCAGACGGCAGCGAGTCCGGCTACCTGGAACTCTCGGGCACCAGCACCTCGACGCCGATCGTCGCGGGAGCCGCAGCGCTCATGATCGGCAATGACCCCAGCCTCACCCCTGACGACGTCAAGGTGCGCCTGATGGGCACCGCTGATCCGGTGGCCGAAGCGAACCCCAACAACCAGGGCGCCGGCACCCTCGACGTCGACGAAGCCCTCGCCAGCACCTCCCACGCCAACGGCTGGGCCCTTTCAGCGTCGCTCGGCGACGGGAAGAAGGGATTCACCTTCAAGAAGAACGACTACAAGAAGTGGGAAGACAGGGCGTGGGAGAAGTATGGTTGGACCAAGTTCAAGTGGGCGGACATGAACGGAGCGAAGTTCAAGTGGGCGGACATGAACGGAACGAAGTTCAAGTGGGCGAAGTTCAAGTGGGCGGACGTCGCGTGGACCAAGTTCAAGTGGGCGAAGTTCAAGTGGGCCGCCGCCGACCAGGTGGAATGGACGAAGTTCAAGTGGGCCATTCTGACTCAGCTGCAGTAACCGCGGCGGACAACCGTGAATGACGTGGGCGAGACGGCCGGGCGACAACGCCCGGCCGTCTCGCGGTATGTCACGACGTTCGCCGTGGCGGCCGCCGCGAGCTTCGCCTGGATCTCGTACCGTGATGGCGTGTCCCTCTCGTGGGCGCTCCTGACCTTCGCTCTGCTCGCCGCAGTCGCCGACGTGCGCGAAGTGCGCCTGCCGGGAGTCGGGCACGTCGGCATGTCGTTCGTGCCCGTCCTCGCCGCTCTCGCCGTTCTCGGACTCTGGCCGGCGATGGTGGTCGCGGCCGTCTCGGGCGCCGCCGACATCGGCGTGACCAGGGATCCTTGGAAGATCGCGTTCGATATCGCGAACTGCGTCCTCTCGACCTTCGTCGCCGGGCTTGTCTACGTCGCCCTCGTACCCGCCGGCGGCGGCTTCATCGAGATCGTCGTGCCCGCCTTTCTGGCGACGGCGGTCGACTTCCTGGTCAGCACCCTGGGTGTGGCGGGCGTGATCGCCCTCAGCACCGGCGTCAGCCCCCTCACGGTGTGGCGGAAGAACTACCAGTGGGCGCTGCCCGGCTACCTCGCCGGGGCGACGTTCGCGTTGTTCGCCGTCTGGCTCTACGGCCTGCTGGGCATCGCCGGTCTGGTCTTGGCGGTGCCCCCGGTGGTGCTCATCTACTACTCCTACGAGATCTACGTGAGCCGGGCCCGCGATCGCGTGACCTTTGACGCGGAGCGCGACTCCTTCCAGGAGGAACTGGGCGCTTCGGTGCAACTGCACGACGAGCTGCGTACGGCTCAGCTCAAGGTGGCCGCCGAGATCGAGCGCGCGCGTCGCATCCAGACCGACCTCCTCCCCACCGACAGGCCGCAGCTCGACGGTCTCGCGCTCGAGGAGCGCATCGAGTTTCTCGGCGAGATGGGCGGCGACTACTACGACTACATCCCGTTCGGCGACGGCCGGCTGGCGATCGTCTGCGGCGACGTCATGGGCAAGGGCCTCGCCGCGGCGCTGATCATGGCCATGGCGCGCTCGCTCCTGCACACCGCCGTCGCCCCCGGCAAGAGCCCGGGCGACGTCATGGCCGCGGTCAACGACGGGCTGACCCGCGACCTGGAGGGCCAGCGCCTGCCGTACTTCTTGACGCTGGCCCTGGCCGTCTACGACCCCGCCGACCACAGCCTCGCGATCGTCGGCGGCGGCCACAACCCCGTACTCATCGGCGACGCGGACGGGGTCCGCGAGGTGCCGTCGCGCGGTGCGGCCCTGGGCGTGCGTACGGGCCTCACGTTCCCGGAGGACGTCGTCGCTCTCGGCCCCGGCGCGACCGTGGCCCTCTACACCGACGGCCTCACCGAGGCCCGGGACGAGCGTGGCGAGCTGTACGGCCTGCAGAGACTCGAGCAGTCGCTCGAACGGTGCAAGGCGCAGCCGGTTCATGAGACACTGGAGGGCATGTGGAGCGACGTCGCAGCCTTCCGCGGCGAAGGCGCGGCCAGCGACGACGCGACGCTCCTGCTCGCCCGCTTCGTCTGAGGCGGCACGACACGGCCAGCACCGAGCAACGGGGGTAACGGCAGATGCCCGATCAGACGGCTGATTCACCGGCCTCGCTTCAGGTCTACCGCTACAAAGCCGGCGCGTCCCGCGTCGAGGCCGTTATCGGTGTTCTCGAACCCGGCCTGCCGCAGGAGGACCTGGTCGCCCACGCCGCCGAATCGATCGAGCGTGACACCTTCATGTGCTATGCGGTGTCGCAGGCCGGCGACTTCGTCGCCGACGAGATCTGCTTCGTGCCCCAGGGCGACCGCTGCGACATCCTCAGCATCCGCACGAACGGCTGGCAGCGGCACCACGGCGACCACCGGCGCAGCCTCGTCGAGATCCTCAACAACCTGGCCGCGGCGGTCGCGTGCGGCAAGCTCCGCATCCTCGACCGGGACGAACTGGCGACGGAGACTGAGGAGGGGAGCGAAGTCCTCCACTTCTCCATCAACGAAACGGCCGACCTCCAGACCGCCCGTGACGCCGTCGACGTCGTGCTCCTGGAGGCCGGGCTCGACGACATCAGCCGGCAGCGCACCATTCTCTGCATCTCGGAGGCCGTCACGAACATGCTCCTCCATGGAGGCGGACACGGCACCGTCACGCTGCGCCGGCTCGGTGATCGCCTCCGTATGGTCGTCGCCGACCACGGCCCCGGCCTCAACTTTCTCAACTGGATCGCCCCCCCGACAAAGGGCGGTCAGGCCTCGATGGGGTACGGCTACAAGATCATCCTCGACTACCTCGACGCCGTCGGTCTGAACAGCGGCCCATCGGGTACTACGCTACTATTGGACCGCATGACCGACTGAGGCAGGAGATCACATGCTGCGCACTTCCATCGACCAGGGCCCGGCGCCCACCATCTACCTCGCCGGTGAGATGGATCTCGACTGCGCCGAAACCTTGCGCGAGGCCGTCACCGAGGCCGCCCGAGGCGCCCAGATGGTCTCCCTCGACTTCGCCAAAGTGGAGTTCATCGATTCATCAGGCACCGGGATCTTCGTGCGCCTCTGTCTCGATCTCAAGAGTCAGGGGACACCCCTGGTCGCCCGCAACCTCTCGCCGGCCGTGCGCGGGGTGTTCGACATGCTGCGCGTGCAGGACCTCGTCGGGGACGAGGTCTTCCCCGGCTGAAGGCCGCTCAAAGCCCCGACCGTCGGGCTTAGGCTGGTCGCAAGGTGCCGACTCCGGCGAGCACCACCATCGTCGCCGAGTCCGTGCCGCCACTGAGACTCGAGACGTACGCCTCTCCGCGAAGGCTCTCGCCGTCACGTGTCATCATGGTGAACTCCATCGACGTCGCCGCCGCCAGATGGTCACGAAACACGTCCGTCTCCCCCGGCGACTCGACCAGAAGACTCCACGCGGCCGCGTCACCGTCCTCACGCGTGACGTGGGCAGACAGAAATCCCAACTCCAGATGGTCATGCTTCAGCTTGAGCAGGCGCTTGGTCTTCATCAGTCGAACGTCCCTCTCCCCTGGATGGCCCACTCCCGCTGCACGCCGTTAGACCGCCAACGGTAGCGCCTGACCCTACAGCTATCGGCCGGCGTGATGATTCCTCAAGGTTCGTCGCCGTCCGGGCGCCGTAGGCGCTGCCATCCTGTGCGCCCGGCCTGGCGTCACCCGGCCCCGGGGTGCAGCACGTCCTCCTGCTCGTTGAGGACCGCCTCGAACGCCGCGATGGCGCGTCCCCGCGCCCGCTGACGCGCCAAAGGGCTGACTCGGGAAGAAGCTGGTGGCGAGGGACAGAATGGAACTGTCGACACCACGATCTTGCGTCGACCCTGAGCGTGCCTGCGGCGCCCCTCTAGCCTCCACACAGACCGATGCGACGCCACAATCTCCACTGTTGCTGACGGGCACGTTGGCAGATTTGTTGGCAAGGAGGCCGGCGGGCAGCAGGGCGTAGCCTCCTCTTGGGCGAGCGCCAGAATGGCCCGCCACGATGCTACGCGCAGACGAGGCACCCCGCACGGGGCGGCTGGCCGCTCCGGGCCATCTCTGAGATTACTCGCCGACATGAACGCGATGCTCATCGGCTGCTCCGGCAGCCGGTACGTCGCGCACACGTGGTCGGCCAAGGCGAAGTGCACGAGGCCGAGCAGCAGCGCAGACTCCGGGATCAGTTCCCCAGCCGCACGCGCGGGTCGGCCCAGGCGTAGCCGAGGTCGACGAACAGGTTGACGAAGACGAAGGTGGTGAAGAGCACGCAGCCCGTAATCACGGCCGGATCGCGAGCGCTCACGGCCGTGTACATCAGGAGGCCGATGCCCGGCCGGTTGAACACCGTCTCGACGACGATCACTCCGCTGATGAGGACGCCGAGGTCGACTCCGGCGAGCGTCATGACCGGGATGAC
>JBBQFA010000154.1:0-6385 GCA_038321515.1 Thermoleophilia bacterium
GAGAATCGCGGGCGTCACGACCACGGAGGGCACGCGATGATCGAGCGCTACACGCTTCCTGAGATGGGAGCCATCTGGACCGAAGAAGCCAAGATGCAGGCCTGGCTCGACGTCGAGATCGCCGCCGTGAAGGCCTGGCACAAGCTCGGCAAGGTGCCTGCCGACGCGGTCGCCGAGATCGAGGCGAAGGCCGCCTTCAACGTCGCCCGCGTCAACGAGATCGAGGCGACGACCAACCACGACGTCATCGCCTTTCTCACCAACGTCGCCGAGTACGTCGGCGACGCCAGCAAGTACGTCCACTACGGCATGACGAGCAGCGACATGCTCGACACCGCGCTCGCGCTGCAGATCAAGCGCAGCGGGCTGCTGCTCGAGCGCGATCTCGTCGCACTCGGCGAGGTGCTCAAGCGGCGCGCCTTCGAGTTCCGCGACACAGTTCAGGTCGGGCGAACGCACGGCATCCATGCCGAGCCCATCACCTTCGGCATGAAGCTCGGCATGTGGGCCTTCGAGGTCAGCCGCCACCTCAAGCGCATGCGCACCGTGACGGTGAACGCCTCGGTCGGCAAGATCAGCGGCGCCGTCGGCGCCTACAACAATATCGACCCGCGCGTTGAGGACCTCGTCTGCGAGGAGCTCGACATCGGCCGCGAGCCGATCAGCAACCAGGTCGTGCAGCGCGACCGGCACGCCGCCTTACTCAGCTGCATCGCCATCGTCGGCGCGAGCCTCGAGAAGTTCGCCACCGAGATCCGCCATCTGCAACGCAGCGAGGTCCGCGAGGCCGAGGAGGCCTTCGGTAAGGGCCAGAAAGGGTCCTCGGCGATGCCCCACAAGCGCAACCCGATCCTCAGCGAGCGCATGGCGGGCTGCGCGCGCGTGCTGCGCGGCAACGCGCTCGTCGGCATGGAGAACGTGGCGCTGTGGCACGAGCGCGACATCAGCCACAGCTCGGCCGAGCGCATCGTGCTGCCCGACAGCTGCATCCTGCTCGACTACATGCTCCAGAAGTTCACCGGGCTGGTCGATGGACTGGTGGTGGACGAAGAGCGGATGCTGGCGAATCTGGGCCAGAGCTACCGCCTCGTGTTCAGCGGGGCGGTCCTGCTGGCCCTCGTCGACAAGGGCATGCTGCGTGACGACGCCTACCGCGTCGTGCAGGACTCGGCGATGCATGCTTGGCGCGAGGGCGTCGACTTCGGGCTGCTCATCAAGCAGAGCGACGAGGCGATGGCCGTGATGAGCCCGGCGGAGATCGACGCCGCCATGGATCCGGATCAGTACACCGCGGGGCGCGACGTGATCTTCGCCCGGCTGGACAAGCTCGAGTTCTAGGAGAAAGCGATGACCGATTGCCCCAGCTGCGGAGCCCCGCTCAAGTCCGGCGACTGGACCTGCGGGGGCTGCGGCGCTCCCGTCGCCGGCGCCGGCATGGCGGCAGCCGGGGGTGGCGCTGAGGACGTTCCGTACGATCCCTACGGCTACGCGCCGGGCTTTGAGCCGCAGCCTGCGGCCGCGGCGGCCGCCCCGGCGCCCAAGGGCGCATCCGGAGCGCTGCGCCTCGTCATCATCCTCGCTGTGGTCGCGATCATCGCCATCATCGCGGTGTGGTTCTTCGTCATCCGCGGCGCCGCGACGACGAACGGCGACGAGTTCCTCGGCACGTGGACCACGACCACGAGCGGCATCGGCAGCGTCGTCGTGGTGCGCCCCGCCGACGCGTTCACGGTCACCCTCACCGGCTCGCAGGCCACGCAGAAGGTGAGCGTTCCCGCCCACATCGACGGCGACGAGCTCGTGATCACCATCGACGACTTCGCCACCATCGCGGGCGAAGCGAACGCCGACCGCTTCAAGGACACCCTCAAGGCGCTGGCCGGCGACTTCAAGATCGTCTTCGCCAGCCTTGACCCGACGCATCTCCAGATGCGGATCGAAGGATCAACGAACGCAGGGCAGGAGGCGGACAACACGGCGACGCTGACCAAAGCGACGCCGTGACGACTGCCGCCAGCCGCATCCGCCCGGCCACGCGCGGCGATCTGCCCGAGATCGTCGACCTGCTCAACGCCTGCGACGTCGCAGAGATCGGCGAGCCGGACACGACGCTCGAGGACCTCCAGAACGACTGGTCGACTGACGGCTTCGAGCCGGGACGCGACGCCTGGGTGGCCGAGGGCGCGGGCGGGCGCCTGGTCGGCTACGCCTACACCGGCGACCAGTACCGCACCGGCGAGCTCGAGACCGACCTCTGGCTGCACCCCGACCACCGCGAACAGAGCCTCGGTGGCCGCTTTCTCGGTCTCGCTGAGCGCCGGGCCGCCGAGATCTCCGTCCTCCGCGAGTACCCGAGCCCGTCGCTCGCCGTGTTCTGCATCACCGCCAACCCGGCCAAGCGCGAGCTGCTGAGACACCACGGGTACAGCCTCTCGCGCACCGTGTTTCGCATGACCGCCGACCTCTCCGCCGGCGCAGCGGAGTCGGCCGCTCCCGACGGCCTCGAG
Organism: Thermoleophilia bacterium; assembly: GCA_038321515.1. Lineage (GTDB taxonomy): Bacteria > Actinomycetota > Thermoleophilia > UBA2241 > UBA2241 > CAIXSE01. Next base: position 2,508 of record JBBQFA010000154.1, read on the forward strand.
ATCAGCGTCTTCCGCCTCGGCACGGACGAGCGCGTCATGTACGAGACGATGAACGAGGCCTTCGTCGACCACTTTCAGCAGAGCGAGGAGCCGTTCGACGCCTGGCGGGCACGCTTGCTCGGCCACGCCGACTTCGACCCCGGCCTCTGGTGGCTGGCCTGGGACGGTGACGAGGTGGCCGGAGCGCTGATCGCCTACGACCACGGCGACCTCGGCTGGATCAAGGTCCTCGGCGTGCGCCGCTCATGGCGCCGCCGCGGTCTCGGCGGCGCCATGCTCACGCACGCCCTCGCCGAGTTCGCGCGCCGCGGTCGGCTCCGCGTCGACCTGGGGGTCGACGCCCGGGGCGAGACACATCCGCTGCGCGTGTACGAGCGCGCCGGAATGCACGTGAGCTCGTCCTACGAACTTTACGCGAAGCAACTCGCCGGCTCAGCAGGGCCGGCTGCTTAGCCGGCCGCCCCGCGGCCGGCACCACGGCGAGCCTTGGCGGCCGCGACCCGGCGTCGCAAAGACCTTCTACCCCCGCGCCTCCGGGCGGCCGTCGTGCGGCTCCGCCGGCGGTGATGCGACCTCACCCTGCGGCGGCGCGCCGGCCGCCATGCGCTCGCGCTCCTCCTCTTCCATCAAGGCACGCGTGCGTGGCGAGAAACCCGCCATCTTGCGCCCCTCCCACCACTCGTCCAGCGGCTGACGCTTGAGTCGCGCCCAGAGGATGTAGAGAAGCACCGCCGTGGTCAGGAGGACGACCTCCACGACCAGCAGCGCGATCAGCCGCACCTGCAGTGGCGGCGCCAGGGGAATACCCTGGGCAACGATGGACCAGAGCGTCGTCGTCACGGCGACGCCGAACTGGCGGGAGCCGGCGAACCGACCTCGGATGAACCGCCGGCCAACGGCAGTGGAGACACCGGCGGCGGAGCCGGCAGTTTGGTCGCCGCCGGGCCGTCCACGATGTACGGCAGGATCGTGTTCACCTGGTCATCGGACAGGATCTGCCCCCACGCCGGCATGAAGACGACGCCCTTCGTACCGGGGTCGGGGACCGACCCCTCCATGAGCACGGAACGCAGCTCGCTGAGTGGGACGGCGTCGTCCGGGTTGCGCAGGCCCGGCACCTCCTTGTCGGCCGTCAGCGGGTTCGGCGCCGGCGCCGGCGAGGCGCCCGGACCCACCTGACCGTGGCAGTCGATGCAGGCGTAGGCGGCGTAGATGTCCTCGGCCTTCGCGGGATCGGGGTCGTACGTCGCCCCGGTGTTCGGGAAGCCGGCGAGAATGTAGGCGGCGATAGCGTTCGCCTGGGCGTCGTTGATGACTCCCTTCCACGACGGCATATTGATCACGCCCGGCTTCTTCTTGCTGAGGATGCCGCCCTCCATCATGACCTGGGTGATCTGCTGCGCGCTGCGGAACTGCTCGCTCGAGTCACGGAACTGGTTGTTGAGAGGCGGGATCGTGCTGTCGCCGCCCGCGTTCAACTGGTTGGGAATGCCGCCGACGCCGTTGGGCGCATGACATCGCGTGCAGGCAAAGTCGACGTACAGCTGCCCCCCGTCCTTCACCTGCCGGCTCACATTGGTGGCGCCGCCGCCTGCAGCGGACGGAGACCCCGATCCAGGTGCCTCCGGCGTCGCGAGGCTCGCACACCCGCCGGCGACCAGCACGAGCGCGAGCAGCAGCGCGGGAGCCGCCGCCAGAAGGACTCGCTTCATGTTCCCTCCCCTTGGGGTCATGGCGTCACCGCACCCCAGATCGTGAGCACGACGAGCGCGAGGACGACGATGAGTGCGACCGTCGTCGTCACCGGCTTGCGCAACGGGTTCCGCTCGGGACTGCGGTCCACGAACGGCAGGACGACCATGAGCAGCACGACGACGCCGGGGACCAGGATGCCGGCGATCTCGGGGATCACCTTGATGAGCTGGAACAACCCGAGAAAGTACCACTCCGGCTTGATGCCCTCCGGGGTGACGAGCACGTTGGCCTGCGGCGCCAGGTCCGCCGGCCACAGCAGCGCGATCCCGCCGATGACCCCGAGAAAGAGAAAGAAGATCATCGCCTGCGAGGTGAGCTCCTCCCAGAAGTACGGGAGGTAGCCCTGCCCCGGATCGCGCCACATCTCCCAGTAGAACCTGGGCGGCTCGTTGGTGGGGTGCTCCCTGCGCGTGCTCTTCGCCATCGTCCCGTCCTACAGCCGGCCGGAGATGCCGTGGCGGCGGATCATCCAGAAGTGGCCGAGCAGCAGGGCCGCGATGATCGCCGGGAGGACGAGGACGTGCAGGTCGTAGAAGCGCCCGAGGGTGGCTGAGCTGATCTGCTTGCCGCCGCGCAGGCTCACGAGCAGGAAGTGCCCGAGAAAGGGCACCGAGCCGGCGATATCGGTGCCGACCTTGGTTGCCCAGTAGGCCTTCTGGTCCCACGGGAGCAGGTAGCCGGTGAAGCCGAATCCCAGAGTGATGAGGAGCAGCGCGACGCCGGTGAGCCAGTTGAGCTCGCGCGGCGCCTTGTAGGCGCCGGTGAAGAACACGCGCAGCGTGTGGATGAAGACGAGCAGCACCATGCCGCCGGCCGCCCAGCGGTGGATCGAGCGGATCCACCAGCCGAACTGCACGTGCGTGGAGATGTTGAGCACACTCTGGTAGGCGGCGTCCGGCGTGGGCTGGTAGTACACGGCCAGCATGACGCCGGTGACGGCGAGGATGATGAACAGCACGAAGGCGATGCCTCCGAAGCAGTAGATGTAGTTGCTCGCGTGCTTGGGCACGATGCGGTTGTACTGGTCCTCCATGGTCGCGTTGAGCCCCAAGCGGTCGATGAGCCAGGCGATCAGGCCTCGCGTGGCAGGCGTCGGAGTGTCGGAGGTCCCGCCGCCGGGCACGTGGTCCTCGGTCGTGCTCATGCGAACTCTCCCGTATACCAGGACGGATACTTGGCGCGGTTCAAGTCGACCGGACCGACAAGCAGGGAGCCGTTCTGGGTCTGCGAGTGATAGGTGGGAAGTGGCAGCGTAGCCGGCCCCTTCGTGACCGTCCCGGTAGCCGAGAACTCGCTGCCGTGACACGGGCAGTGAAACGTGTCGCCGCTGACGGCCACCACGCACCCCAGATGAGTGCAGATGAGGGAGTAGACAGTGTACTTGCCGTCGACGTTCTGGACGGCGGCGGGCTGACCGTTTACGGCAACGGCCGTGAGTTGCCCTGCGGGGAACGTCGCGAGGGCGCCCACATCGGTGACCTGGCCGATAGCGCCCGACACCGCGGCCGGTGGCTTGAGGAACCGAGCGACGGGATACAGCACGCCAACGAGCGCGACGGCGCCGAAGCCGCCGATGAGCCACTTGAGAAAGCCTCTGCGTGTCACACGGACCTCCGACGAAACGTCGTGACGCTGCCGGGCGGTGCTGACCAGCAGTATCCGTCGCAGCGCTGCAGAGTCAAGAGCCGGGCGGCGTATCGAGACTGATGCAGCCCCTGCGGTATCATCCGGTCAATGGTCGACGTCCGAACCGACAAGCCACGCCCGATCCGTCCAGGTCGCCGCGACCTGGACGTGCGCGTGCGCGTGCCCGGCTCCAAGAGCATCACCAACCGGGCAGTGCTCCTCGCGGCGCTCGCCGAGGGCGACTCCACGTTGCGCGGCGCGCTGACAGCGGACGACACGCTGGCGTTCGCCGCCGGCCTGCGCAGCCTCGGGCTTCCCGTGGCGACGGAGGCCGGCGGCTGGCGCGTGTCCGGGGGCGGCGGCCGCATTCCCGTCACCGCCGCTGACGTCTACTGCGCCGAGGCGGGCACCGCGGCGCGGTTCCTTCTGGCCGCCGCGGCGGCCGGCGACGGCGCCGAAGCCGCCGATGAGCCACTTGAGAAAGCCTCTGCGTGTCA
>JBBQFA010000155.1:0-6374 GCA_038321515.1 Thermoleophilia bacterium
GCGCAGCAGGCCCGCGACCGCCTTGACGTCGCAGCCCTTGACGACGAGGCCGATCTTGCCCAGCTCGGCGACGTGGTCGCGGCGGGGGTTCAGGTACGTGACGAGGTTGTGCACGCAACGCGTGTCGAAGATGAGCTTGTCAGTCTCGGCCGGGTCGGTGACGAAGACCGGCCGGGCGCCGCGCCGCGCGTCCTCGTAGCCGATGATGACGCGCACGTCGCCGGCCTCGAGCAGCTCGCGGGCGATACGGCGCAGATCAGTGACACCGGCGTACACGGGGACGGTGGCGGCCTCGGTCATGAGGCCTCCGCCTCGCCGGCCGGCGCAGCCACGCCGGCTCCCTCTGTCGCGCCGGCGTCCGGCGCCAGCGCCCGGTACGCGGTGAACGGCCCGAGGGCGCGCACGTTGGCTACCGCCTCGTCGACCACGTCGCGCCACTTGGCGCCCTCGCTCGCCGAGACCCAGCTGAAGGTCATGCGCCCCGGCTCGACGCCGATGAACCCCATGATGTCGTGGAACACGGCAAAGCGTCGCCGGGCGTGGTAGTTGCCCGAGGTGTAGTGGCAGTCGGCCGGGTGGCAGCCACTGACGATGACGCCGTCGGCGCCGCGCTCGAAGGCCTTGATGATGAACAGCGGGTCGATGCGGCCGGTGCACGGCAGCCGGATGATGCGCACGTTGCTCGCCATGTGCAGACGGCTGGTGCCGGCCAGGTCGGCACCGGTGTAGGTGCACCAGTTGCAGACGAAGGCGGTGATGCGCGGCTCGAAGCCGGCGGCTGCGCCGCCGGCCGAAGCCGCGCCTCGCGTGTCGACCGCGTTGCTCATCTCACTCCCACATGCTCAAAGCGTTGATCTCGCTGTAGACCTGCTCGTCCGTGAACGTCTGCAGCTCGACGCTCTTGCTCAGGCACACGGCCTGGCAGGTGCCGCAGCCCTGGCAGACGCCGGGGTTGACGTAGGCGGTGTGCCCGCAGACGTGGCCATCGACGGTGCAGATCTCACGCTGCTCGATGGCTCCGTACGGGCAGACCAGTTCGCAGCGCATGCAGCCTATGCAGGTGCTCTCGTCGACGACGGCCACGGCCGGCTCACGCTCGAGCTCATCGGCGCTGAACAGGCCCAGCACCTTGGCGCCGGTGGCGCTCGCCATGGCGACCGCTTCGGGGATGTCGCGCGGCGCCTGGCAGGCGCCGGCCACGAAGACCCCGGCGGTGTTGGTCTCCACCGGGCGCAGCTTGGGGTGCGCCTCGTTGATGAAGCCATGCTCGTCGGTGCTCACGCTGAGCTTTTGGGCGAGCTCGCGGATGCCGTCCTGGGGGCGGATGGCCGTGGCCAGCACCACCATGTCGGCGTCTATGACGACCTGCTCGTCGCTCAGCGTGTCGAAGCCCCAGACCTTGACCTTGTCGCCGTCACGGAAGATGCGGCTGACGCGCCCGCGGATGTACTCCGCGCCGTCCTCTTCGATCGCCCGCCGGCTGAACTCGTCGTAGCCCTTGCCGCCGGCGCGGATGTCCATGTAGAAGGCGACGGCGCGGCCGTCGTGCACCTTGTGCTTGTACAGCATCGTGTGCTTGGCGTTGTACATGCAGCAGATCTTGCTGCAGTACTCCATGCCCTTTTCAGGGTCGCGGGAGCCGACGCAGTGGACGAAGACCACCGTCTTCGGCTCCGTGCCGTCGGACGGCCTGAGGATGGCGCCCTCGGTCGGCCCGCTGGCCGACGCCAGGCGCTCGAACTGCAGGCCGTCGATCACATCCGGCACCTCGCCGTACCCGTACTCGCCGTAGCCCTTGAGGCCCTCGGGCTGGTCGCGACCGATGTCGTAGAGCTTGAAGCCGGTCGCGACCACGATCGCGCCGACTGCCTCGGTCACGAACGTGTCCTCAGTGTCGTAGTCGATCGCATCCTTGAGGCAGGTCTCTTTGCACTTGCCGCAAGCGTCCTTGGCGAGGCCCTTGCGGCGGCCTTTGAACAGGGTGCAGTTCTCGCGGTCGAGCACCGGGATGTTGGGTACCGCCTGCGGGAACGGCACGTAGATCGCGGTGCGCTTGCCAAGCCCGGCCTCGAACTCGCTGGGGATCTTCTTCGCCGGGCAGGCGGCCTGGCAGTCGCCGCAGCCGTTGCACAGGTCTTCGTTGACGCTGCGCGCCTTCTTGCGGATCGTGACCTCGAAGTTGCCGATGTAGCCCTCGACCTTCTCGACCTCGCTCCACGTGTGCAGCTTGATGTTGGGGTGCTGGTACGCCTCGACCATGCGCGGCGTGAGGATGCACTGCGAGCAGTCGAGCGTCGGGAAGGTCTCGCTGAGCTGGCTCATGTGGCCGCCGATCGAGGCCTCCTTCTCGATGAGCACGACCTCGTGGCCGCCGTCGGCGATGTCGAGCGCCGCCTGGATGCCGGCGATGCCGCCGCCGATCACCAGGGCGCGCTTGGTCACCGGGATACTGATCGTCTCGAGCGGCCGGTTGTGCTTGACCTTCTCGACGATGGTGCGGGTGATGTCGATCGCCTTGTCGGTGGCCTCTTTGCGGTCCTCGTGGATCCAGGAGCAGTGCTCGCGGACGTTGGCCATCTCGCACATGAACTTGTTGAGGCCGGCCTGGTCGCAGGCGCGTCGAAAGGTCTTTTCGTGCATGTGCGGCGAGCAGGCCGCGACGACGACCCCGGTGAGGTGATTCTCCTCGATCGCCTTCTTGACCAGGGCTTGGCCCGGGTCCGAGCACATGTACTTGTAGTCCTCGGCGACGGCCACGCCGGGATGATCCTTGAGCGCCTCGGCGACCGCGGCGCAGTCGACGGTGCGGGCGATGTTCTCGCCGCAGTGGCAGACAAAGACGCCGATGCGGCTCACTGAGCCTCACCGCCCTCGGGGGCGCCGGGAGCGGCGGCGGCAGTTGCGGCTGCCTCCGCCTCCGCCGCGGCACGCTTGGCGGCGCGGACGGCGGCTTTGGCGGCGGCCTCGTCCCGAGCGGTCTTCTCAGCCGCCTCGCGCTTCGCCGCCCGGACCGCGAGGTCCTGGAGGAAGGGCTCGGTGGCGACGAAGTGGCGCTTGAGGCCCAGGCTCTCGGCCGGCAGGCCGAGGGCGAGGCCGACGACCTCCGTGATGAAGAGGACGGGGAGCGGCTTCTCGCCGCGCGTCGCCATCGCCTTCTGTCGCAGGTCGAGATTGCTGTGGCAGAGCGGGCAGGCGACGACGATGGCTTCGGCGCCGCAGCGCCGCGCGTCGTCGACGATGGCGCGGCCGAGCCGCACCACGGAGGCGGTGCGGCTGACGCTGAAGGCGCCTCCGCAGCACTCGACCTTCATATTCCAGTCCACGGGGTCGGCGCCGCAGGCGCTGATGACCTCGTCCATCGAGGTCGGCTGCTCCGGGTCGTCACCGCCGCAGACCTCGGCGGGCCGCACCAGCAGGCAGCCGTAGTACGCGGCCACCTTGATGCCCTTGAGTGGATTGGGGATGGCCGACGGGGCGGCGGCCTTCTCCGCGATGGTCTCCGCCGCTTCGTGCAGCATCTGGACGGCGTTGAACACCTCGACGCTGTTGGCAAAGGGGCGGCCGAGGATCTCGGGCATGCGCTCCGCGAGGCCGTCTTCGTGCGCGACCGCGAGGTGCGCCGCCGAAAGGCGGTTGTAGCAGGCGGCGCAGGGCGCCAGCACGCGGTCGAAGCCCTGCGCCTCGGCGAGCGCGAGGTTCCGGGCCGGGAGCGCCACGCCGAGCAGGTGGTCGGTGGTGTGGCCGCTGCTGGCGCCGCAGCAGTTCCAGTCGTCGATCTCGGTGACGGGGATGTCGAGCGCCTGGACGACGGCGCGCAGACTCAGGTCGAACTCGGGGGAGGTGCCATGAAGCGAACAGCCGGGGTAGTAGGCGACGCCGCGGCCGGTCTGCGGCTGCGCCGCGGTGCCCGTGCCCGCTTGCGCCGTGGCTTCGGCGGCGGCGCTCACGGCGTCACTCCACAGCGCTCGAAGATGCGCTTGACCTCGGCGACACCATCGATGCGGTCGGGGCGCAGGTTCAGCTTGCCGCGTGCGAACATGCCCGGCGCGTTGGTGACGTCCTTCATGAGGTCGCGGGAGCGCAGTTTGTACTCCATGACCATGCCCATCTCGTGGAGGCGGCCGTTGCTGCGGATCTGCGCGAGAAAGGCTTTGTGGAAGGCGCTGATGGCGCGCGGGATGACGGCCTGGCCCGACTCGAAGCCGATCTCGCGAACGGCGTCGATGACGCGCGCAGGGTCGCAATCGTTGGGGCAACGGGCGCTGCAGGTCTCGCAGGTGAGGCACAGCCACACCGACTCGTCCTGGAGAGCACGCTCGCGTGGTCCGTACATGACCCGGCGCATCACCTGGTGGGGCCGCAGGTCAGATTCGGAGGCCATGGGGCAGCCGGCCGAGCACTTGCCGCACTGGTAGCAGGTGGCGGCGTTGATACCGGTGGCCTCGAGGATCTCGGCGGCAAGAGTGCGCGCGGTGCTGGTCGTCATCGGTGGCGATCGATCCTTCTGACGAGGCGGGAGGGCCTACGGCCGCCCGCCGGATTCTCGTGTAGCTGAAGGGGCAGCTTACCTATGTGTCCAGTGTAGAGGCTCGCTCAAGAGCGGGCAAACAGGTCTTCCACTGGGATTAGGCCCGCGCGCCTGCGACGACTTGTACAATCAGTCGGGTCACCAGGGCGGGATCGGTGAACTGCACGTAGTGGTTGCCGCGCGGCGCAACGACGAAGCACCTCAGGCCAGGCTGCGCCACCGCCCCGCAGCGCCGCGGCTCACGGCGCCGAACTGGGCGAGGTCTGCAGCCCCGCGGCCGCGCCCGGCGCCCACACCGGCGTGAGCGCGCCCTTGGTGAGCAGCTTCGCGTCGCCGCCGCCGGCGCTCGTCAGGTAGACCGTGCCGGTCCGGTACTCCTTCTGGTCGTACTCAGCCCAGGCGATGCTCTCGCCGTCCGGCGACCACGAGAGGTCCTGGACGATCGTGTCCTTGTATCTGGCGATGACCTGCGCCTTGCCGCCGGCCTCCGTGTCGAACACCCAGAAGATCGCCGGGCCGATGCCCGACGCACTTGACGTCGGCTCCAGCGCATGACCCGTGAAGACGACCTTCGTGCCGCCCGGGTCCCAGGCGTAGCCCGCCGGCAGCTGAGTCTCCTTCGCTGCCATCAAGGTCGTCCCGTTGCTGTCGATCACGGTGTAGCTGGTGCCGACATCGCTACCCGCGCGACGGTAGATGAGGGCGTCGCCCGTCGGTGAGATGAGCGGCTCGTCAAAGCGACGTGCGTTGACGTCGAAGAACGCCTTGTTGGAGCCCAGCTCAGTGACCGACCCCGAAGGCCGGTCGAGCACCTCGAGCCGCTCCATCGCCGTGGGCATGCCGTAGTTGGTCGTCTTCTGGTCGGTGTAGGTGACGAAGGCGATCGTGGCGCCGTCGCGCGAGGCGCTCACCGACACGCCGCGCAGCGCGACGCCGCCGGAGTCCGCGAGCGGGGTGACGTTCTCGGCGGCGGGGTCGAACACGAGCAGTTCGGCGTTCTCGCCGGTGCTCTTGGGCGTGACCGTGAAGCCGGCGACGAGCAGTTCTCCGGCTGAGAGCCAGGCGATGCTGTCGATGGCCAGCACATCCGGCGTGCTGATCGTGACCCGCTGCGGAGCTTCGCTCCCGGCTTCGTAGATCCAGACGTCGCTGCGCTTGTAGGTGCCGGCGACGCAGGCCAGCCAGCGGCCGTCCGGCGAGTAGGCGATCTGGTAGATCTCGCGGCCGCTGAAGGTCATCAGCTCGTCGACGGTGCCGTCGGCGCCGATGGTGGCCAGCCGGTTGGCGCGCGGGCCGGCGGCCGCGGCGAGAAAGCCGTCGATGCCGGGCGACGCTGTGGCCGACGTCGAAGCCACCGGCGTCGGCGTCTTGTCGTTGCCGCCGCCCTCGTCGCCGAGAGGGAGCAGGAGAAGGGCCGCCACGGCGGCGATGGCGACCACCGCGAGGACGATGACGACGATGAGCCACACCGGCGCCCCCTTGTGCGGGCCGCCGGGAGTGGCGAGTGCGGGACCAGGTCTCGGCGGCGGCGGCACGATGGGCGGGCCCTGCGGCATCAGGGTTGGGCCGGGTGGGGGCGGAGGCGGGACGGGCGAGCCGGAGGGCGGGGGCGGCGGCACGAAGGGCGGCGCCTGCGGGGTCGCCGCGGTCTGCTGTGCCGCCGCGCTCGCGACGGCGGCCCCGCAGCTCTTTCAGAAGGCCGCAACCGGCGCCAGATCGGCGCCGCACGCGGTGCAGGCGGTGGAGAGTGGCGCCCCGCAACTCTCGCAGAATAGCGCGTCGTCGTCGTTGGCGCGCCCACAGGTGGAGCAGTTCCTGGCCATGTCCCCTCCAGGTACGGTCAGTC
>JBBQFA010000156.1:0-6342 GCA_038321515.1 Thermoleophilia bacterium
AAGTTCGCCGCCGACGTCGTGCGCGGCCTCACCGGCGTGCCTGCCGGCGCGCCGGTGCCGGGCGCCGCGCATGACCTCGACCTGCTCGAGCGGGTCACGGAGCTGGCGCCCGGCGCCACGGTGCCGCCGCAGCTCCAGGCCGTGCGCGCGCGGCCGCGGCGCTTCGACGAGCGCGTCGAGGCCGGGCGCGTAGCCGTCGAGGCAAGCCTGCGCGCCTGGCTCTCGCAGGGGTGACACCCGAGGTCGCGGAGGGCAAGATCGTCGCCTTCGTGAGCGTCGGCGGCTACTGGCCCGGGATGTGGACCGACCACTGCCTGCGGCCGCGGGCGGGCACTCCGTTCTTCGAGCAGCGGGCCTGAGGCGCGCGGGCCGGCGGCGCAGCCGCCCCGGCCCTGGCGGGCGTCAGACGCCCGAGCCGCGCAGCAGCAGCGAGATGGCGAAGGCGAAGTCGGCGCCGGCGATCACCGCCAGCAGGATCGAACCGACGCGGCGCCCCATCGTCCAGGCGGTCACGGAGAAGAGGGTGAAGAAGGAGCCGCCGAAGATCATGAGCAGCACGGTCACGTTCGCGCGCACGCCGGCGCCTCCTCCGGTGGTATCGCGACCGCCCTCAGAGGCCGCGTCCGTAGAGTGTGTGCCAGCGGCGGCCGCGGGGCAAGCGCGGCGGTGAGCGGCCGCGCCGGGCTGACTTGTCAGAGGCCCGGCGGAACGGCACACTCGGGGTGGAGCAGCCGCGCCAGGCTGAAGAGCGGCCGCGCCGAACCAAAGAGCCGCCGCACCCTTGCGAGGCGCGGCCGCCCATCGCCCGAGGAGTAGTCGATGACCGCCACGCCTGATTGGACCGCCGTGCTCGCCGCCGCCGCTGCGGCGGGCTGGACGGCGCGTGTCGTGGCGGCCGAGCGCCTCGGCGAGCTTCGCGAGCGGGTGGCCGGGGTCCTCGCCTCAGGCGAGCTGCCCGGCCCCACGGCGGCGCACCTCGCCGACGAGGTCGCCTTCGCGCTGCCGGCCGAGCTGACGGAGGCGCGCTCGGTCATCGTCGGCGCCATCGCGCGGCCGCTGACGATGGGCACGCTCAGCATCGGCGGCGAACGCCACGCGATCCCCATCCCGCCGCACTACGCCGGGTACTACACCGTGCCGGATGGCCTCACCGCCGCCCTGAGCGAAGCGCTCGCGCCGTCGGGCTTTTCCGCCACGCTCTTCGAGCCGCCGCTCAAGACCCTGGCCGCGTGCTCCGGGCTGGCCCGCTACGGACGCAACAACCTGGCCTTCGTCGCCGGCCTCGGCAGCTACCTCATGCTGGCGGCCTGCGCCAGCGACGCGCCGCCGCCGGCCGAAGCCCCGTGGGGAGAGCCGCTGCAGCTCGACCGCTGCGACCGCTGCAGCGCCTGCCTGCGCGCCTGCCCGAGCGGCGCCATCCGCGGCGACCGCTTTTTGCTGCAGACCGACCGCTGCCTCACCACCGTGAACGAGGACGAGGCGCCGTTCCCGGAGTGGGTCGACCCGGCCTGGCACCACTGCGCCGTCGGTTGCCTGCGCTGCCAGCGGGCGTGCCCCGAGAACGCCGTCGTCGAACTGAGGGTCGCGCGACCCGAGGTCTTCGACGAGGAGGAGTCGGCGGCGATCCTCGCAGCGACGCCGACCGAGCGGCTCGCGCCGGCGACGCGCGAGAAGCTGGCGCGCTGCGGCCTCGATTACTCGGCCGCGCTCATCGCCCGCAACCTCCGCGCGCTCATCTTCGCGTAGCCGGGCGTTCGCACACAGGCGGGCGCTCACCCGCCGACGGGTACCGCGAGCGCCAAGAGGGAAAGACCCCTGTGCAGGCGCCCGGCGCCCGCGCGGCAGCGGCCGCGAGCCGGGCGTTCCGGGAGGGAGCGCTGATGGCACATCCCATCGTCCTCGGGTACGACGGCTCGGCCTGCTCCGTGGCGGCCATGGATGAGGCGATCGAATTGGCCCGTGGCACGCGTGACGCCGTGATCCTCCTCGTCTACTGTCACGAGCCCCCGCCCGGGCTGAGTTGCAGCCTCGACCCGGGGTGCGCCGCCGCCAAGGAGCTGCGCAACTACGAGCGGCGCGTCGAGCACGAGGTCGAGCCGATGCTCGCCCGCGCCGCCGAGAAGGTGCGCGCGGCCGGCGTCGAGACCGAGGTGCTGCTCGTTTGGGACGACCCGGTCCGCGCGCTCGAAGACGTCGCCCTCCGGCGCGGGTCACGGGTGATCGTCGTGGGCTCGCACGGCCAAGGGCCGATCGCCGGGGCGCTCCGCCGGCACACGCCGTTCGAGTTGCTGCACCGCAGCAGCGTGCCGGTGCTGGTGGTGCCGCACCGGCACTGAGCGCGCAGGCTACTGAGTCTCGCGCGCGAACTCCCGCACGGCCGCGACGGCGGCACGCCACCGGCGCCCCAGCGTCTCGCGATCGACACCGGGCGCCGGCTCAAAGGTCCTGCCTGCCGACCACTGACCGGCGACCTCGTCCTCGTCCTTCCACACGCCGGTCGCGAGGCCGGCCAGCCAGGCGGCGCCGAACGCCGTCGCCTCGGGCTGCCCGGCGCGCGTGACGGGCACGCCGAGCAGATCGGCTTGGAACTGCAGCAGCAGGTCGCTCGCCGCAGCGCCACCGTCGGCGCGGATCACGCTCGGCACGACGCCTGCTCCGGCGGTCTCGGCCTCGTACAGGTCGGCGACCTGGAAGGCGATGCCCTCGAGCGTGGCACGCGCGAGGTGCGCCGCCGTGGTCCCGCGCGTGATGCCGAAGATCGCCCCACGCGCGTGCGGGTCCCAGTACGGTGCGCCGAGCCCGGCGAGCGCGGGCACGAAGACGACGCCGTCGCTCGCCGGCACGCTCGCCGCCAGCGCCGATGCCTCCGCGCCGCCGGCGACGACGCCGAGGCCGTCGCGCAGCCACTGCACGGCGGCGCCGCCGACGAACACGCTGCCCTCGAGCGCGTAGGTGCGGCGGCCGTCGCGCTGCAGCGCGACGGTACTGACGAGGCCAGGCGGCGCGGCCGCAGGCTCGTCGCCGGTGTGCAGCAGCAAGAAGCAGCCGGTGCCGTACGTGACCTTGGCCATGCCACGCCGCGTGCACGCCTGGCCGAAGAGCGCGGCCTGCTGGTCGCCGGCGATGCCGGCGATGGGGACGGCCGCACCGAGCACCTCGGCGGCGGACTCGGCGCAGACGCCGCTGCTGTCGCAGACCTCGGGCAGCAGCTCGGGCGGCACGCCGAAGAGCTCCAGCAGCTCGTCGTCCCACGCTCCCGCGTGGATGTCGTAGAGCAGCGTGCGCGAGGCGTTGGTCGCGTCGGTGACGTGGCGGCGGCCGCCGCTCAGCCGCCACGTGAGCCAGCTGTCGACGGTGCCGAAGGCGAGCTCGCCGCGCAGCGCCCGCTCGCGTACCCCGGCGACGTGGTCGAGCAGCCAGCGCACTTTGGTCGCCGAGAAGTACGAATCGAGCAACAGGCCGGTCTTGCGCCGCACGAGCGCTTCGCAGCCCGCGGCGCGCAGCTCCTCGCACATGTCGGCCGTGCGTCGGTCCTGCCAGACGATGGCCGGCGCGACCGGCTCCGACGTGCGCCGGTCCCACACGATCGTGGTCTCGCGCTGGTTGGCGATGCCGATGCCCGCGACGTCGGCGGCACCCACCCCGGCGCCCTCCAGTGCCGCCCGGGCCGTGAACAGCTGCGCTGCCCACATCTCGAGCGGGTCCTGCTCGACCCAGCCCGGCTCGGGAAAGCTCAGAGCGACTTCCTTCTGGGAGCTCGCAAGAACGACGCCGGAGGCGTCGATCACGAGCGCCCGCGCGCTCGTCGTCCCGTGGTCGAGCGCCAGCACCACCTTGCCGGTCGTCTCGCGCTCGCCGCCCATGGCATCCCTCCGTTCGTCGTCGCTCCCAGGCGCGCTCTCACGTCCGGCGCGCCGCTCACATGATAGGCGTCTCCGCGCATCTTCAGGCCTACACCGCCTGAAAAGTCAGGTGAACACCCTATTTCCGTGCATCTCTGCGCACTTCGGTCCCCGCGGGGGTAACATGATTGTGAAAGGAGTCGCATGCACATGCGGCCCAAGCTCGTGGAAGGAGGAGCCATGGGCTGGAGAAAGATTCTCGAGGCAGAGCACCGGCTGGTGCTCGAGGTGGCCGAGGCGGCCGACAGTGAATGCGCCCACACGGAGGCCACCGGCGTCGTGCGTGCCGACCTCGCCGGCGACATCCTCGGCTTCTTCCGCTACTTCAACGACGGCTTGCACGACCCCAAGGAGGAAGACCTGCTGTACGCACGCTGCCACCGGCGTGGGATGACCGACGAGGACGAGCCGCTCGAGCAGATGCTCGGCGAGCACGAGTGGTGCCGCGGCAAGCTGGACTGCCTCGAGCAGCTTCTCGAGGTCATGGACGTGGGCGACCGCGCCGCCGCCCTCGACTTCGCCACCCGCCTGCGCGAGTACGTCGAGGTCATCCGCTGCCACATCGAGGTCGAGGAGGATCTCTTCTTCGACACGGCGCAGCACTACCTCACCCTGAACGATCGGCGTGAGCTCACGGAGGAGTTCGAGGCGGCGCACTGGGACGAGATCGAAGAGGGCGTCGCGTCGTACTGGGAAGACCTCGCCCACCGGCTGACGGTGGCCGAGCGGCAGGCATCCTGACCGAACGAGGCGTCTGCTCGAACGGGCCGGCCCGGCGACCTCACGGTCGCTCCGCCGGCCCTTCTCACGTCCAGGCCGACGCGCCGTTGCCGAGGTACTCGTGCATGTCCTTGGCCGCCGCGCGTGCCGAGCCCATGGCGAGGATCACCGTCGCCGCCCCGGTGACGATGTCGCCGCCGGCCCACACCTTGGGCACGGTCGTGCGCCCCGACTCCGTGAGCGTCTTGATGTAGCCGCGCTCGTTGCGCTCCAAGCCCACGGCGTCTTCGAAAAGGGCCTTGTTGGGGCCGGCGCCGACGGCCACGACGACCATGTCGACCTCGATCAGAAAGTCGGAGCCGAGCACCGGCACCGGGCGCCGCCGGCCTGAGGCGTCGGGTTCGCCGAGCTTCATGCGCACGCAGCGCATCTCGCGCACCCAGCCCTGCTCGTCGCCCTCGTAGGCGATGGGGCTGGTGAGGTATTCAAAGCGCAGCCCCTCCTGCTCGGCGTGCTCGATCTCCTCGCCGCGCGCCGGCATCTCGTCGCGCGTACGCCGGTAGACGATCGCCACCTCGCGCGCGCCCATGCGCAGCGCCGTGCGCGCGCAGTCCATGGCGACGTTACCGCCACCGACCACCGCGACCGTGGTGCCCAGCGGCGCCGGCGTGTCGTACTCGGGGAACTTGTAGGCCTTCATCAGGTTGATGCGCGTCAGATACTCGTTGGCGGAGACGATGTTGCAGAGGTTCTCGCCGGGCAGGCCCATGAAGCCGGGCAGACCGGCGCCCGTGGCCACGTACACGGCGTCGAAGCCGAGATCGAACAGTTCGCCCAGGCCGTAGAGCTTGCCGACGATGCTGTTGAGCTCGAACTTGACGCCCAGGTGCCGCAGGTTGCCGGTCTCGGCCTCGACGATCGCCTTCGGCAAGCGGAACTCGGGGATGCCGTAGACGAGCACGCCGCCGGGGCTGTGCAGGGCCTCGAAGATGGTGACGCTGTGGCCTTTGATGGCCATGTCGAAGGCCATGATGAGGCCGGCCGGGCCGCTGCCGACGACGGCGATGCGGCGGTCCGTCCGCGGCGCCCGTCGCGGCAACGTCACCTGCTCGGTCTCGCGCTCGAAGTCGGCGGCGAACCGCTCGAGCGCGCCGATCGCGAGCGGCTCGCCCTTCTTGGCGAGCAGGCAGAGCTTCTCGCACTGGTCGTCTTGCGGGCAGACGCGCCCGCAGATGGCCGGCAGCGCGTTCTTCTCGCGGATGAGCCGGGCCGCGGCGGCGAAGTCGCCCGCGGCCACCAGCGTCACGAAGCCGGGGATGTCGACCTCGACGGGGCAGCCGTCAACACAGGCCGGCTTTTTGCACTGCAGGCAGCGGCTCGCCTCGGTCTGCGCCAGCTCGCCGTCGTAGCCGTAGCTCACCTCCTGAAAGGTGCGGATGCGCAGCTTCGGATCCTGCTCGGGCTTCTTCTGCCGCGGCGCGCCGGCGAGGATCTTGGCGCGGGTCTTCTTGGGCACCCCGTGCCAGGCGCAGTCGGCCCGCGTGCACAGGGCGAGCGGGGCCACGCGCGTACGCAGCGAGACGTCGACCGTGAACACCGGCGACTCGCAGAAATCGCAGAGGCTCTCACGGTCGACGAGCGAAGCGCCGCAGTACGGGCAGCGCACGTCGCTGGCCACGGACGCGCCGGTCCAGCAGGTCGAGCAGACGCGCTCGAACTC
>JBBQFA010000157.1:0-6338 GCA_038321515.1 Thermoleophilia bacterium
CTCGAACCCGAGCCGCAAGAAGGTGTAGTACTGCGCCACCACCTGAGAGCCCGGGCGCGAGAAGTTGAGCGCAAAGGTCGGCATGTTGTCGCCCAGGTAGTTGACCCAGAAGATGAGGTCCTCGGGCAAGGCCTCGGCGTCGCGCCAGATCGCCCAGCCGACGCCGGGGTACACGAGACCGTACTTGTGGCCAGAGGCGTTGATCGACTGCACCCGCGGGACGCGGAAGTCCCATTCCAGGTCGGGGTCGAGGAACGGAGCGATGAAGGCGCCGGACGCTCCATCCACGTGGATGGGGATGTCGAGGCCGGTGCGCTCCTGCAGATCGTCGAGCAACTGCGACGTCTTCTTGACGTCCTCGTAGCTGCCGTCAAAGGTCGAGCCCATGACGACGACCACGCCGATCGTGTTCTCGTCGCAGAGCTTGACCGCCTCCTCCGGAGAGAGGTGATAGCGGTCGCCCTCCATCGGCACCAGGCGCATCTCGACGTCCCAGTAGTTGGCGAACTTGTCCCAGCACACCTGGACGTTGATACCGGTGACGAGGTTGGGCTTGTCGGTCGGCTTGCCCTCGGCCCTGCGCCGCTTCTGCCAGCTGCGCTTGAGCGCGAGGCCGCCGAGCATCGCCGCCTCGCTCGACCCCGTCGTGGAGCAGCCGGTCGCCGAGTGCGGGTCCGGCGCGTTGAAGAGGCGGCTGAGCATGTTGACGCAGCGCATCTCCATGGCCGCCGTCTGCGGGTACTCGTCCTTGTCGATCATGTTCTTGTCGAGCGTCTCAGCCATGAGCTTGTCGGCGAACGGGTCCATGTAGGTGGTGACGAAGGTCGCGAGGTTGAGCCGGGCGTTGCCGTCGAGCATCAGCTCGTCGTGGACGATCTGGTAGGCGACCTCGGGCCGCGTCTCGCCGGCCGGCAGCTGGTAGCGAGGCACGCGGCCGGCCTCGCTTGTGAAGACTCCCTGGTCCGCGCCGTCGTTGCGGCGCACGTACGGGCCCCTGGGGTGCTGGAGCGCCATCAGCCCTCCTCCCTGGCCTGGCGCAGCGCTGCGGTGAAGTCGTCCTTCTTCACGTCGAGGACCTTCATGATGCGCTGCGTCGCCCCCGGAAACACCTGCTCCACGTGCTCCGCCATGGTCTCGTCGCTCACGACGGCGAGGGCCGCTTCGCCGCTCGTCAGCGCGTCGGCGAGCTCCTTGGCATCCTCCTTCGGTAGCGCGTCCTGCGCGTGCCGTACGAGAGCGCCGGAGCCGGCGCCGAGGAGCGCCATCGGGATCAGTGCCACCGGGAACAGCACGCCGATGAAGGCGCCGATACCTGCGCCGACCCACACGGCGTGCCCGGAGTGCCGCTTCTTGTCGACCCGCGGCGTGCCGTCGGCGTCGCGGGTCACGACGGCTGCGTCGTAAGTACCCGAGAGGCCCTCCGCGTACAGCTTCTTGAGACCGTCGAAGTCGCGCTCCGCTCCCTCGACGGTCTCGTACAGCCCCACGTACAGGTGCACAGGGTCTCTCTCCATGATCCTCCACCTCCGTCCGGCGGCGCCGGTCGCCGCAGGCGACCCGGCCGCTCGCTTGTCCTGGGCCCCTTGTACCCGCTCGGCGAGTTCGCCACAAGGCGCCGTTCTCGAATCGCGCTTCAGTTCTCACCACGGAGGGCCGATACCCCGGGTGACGAAGCCACGAGGGCTGGCGTCACCCGACGATAGAGGAGCGCACATGGGCCGGTTCGCGAGAAGCTGGGAGCTCGTCAAGCTCTGCTGGGGCGTGCTGCAGCAGGACAAGGAGCTGATCGTCTTCCCCATCGTCTCGGCGATCGGCGTGCTCATCGTCACGCTCTCGTTCGTCGTCCCCGGCGTCTTCACCGGCTACTGGCAGGGATTCGGAGACAGTGACGGCATCCCGGTGAGCTTCTGGGTGTTCGTCGTCCTCTTCTATCTCGTCCAGTACCTCGTCATCATCTTCTTCAGCTCTGCTCTGGTCAGCGCCGCGATGATCCGCCTGAAGGGCGGCGCTCCGACCCTCGGCGACGGCCTGCGTGGCGCCTGGAGCCACATCGGCGCGATCCTCGGCTACGCGGCGATCGCCGCCACGGTCGGCCTCGCCCTGCAGTTGCTGCGCGAGCGTGGCGGCATCGCCGGCGTCGTGGTCGCCGCCCTCGGCGGTATGGCCTGGACCGTCATCACTTTTCTCGTGATCCCCGTGCTCGTCGTCGAGGGTATCGGCCCGGTCCAGGCGATCAAGCGCAGCGCCGTGCTCCTGAAAAAGACCTGGGGCGAGCAGATCATCGGCAGCGCCGGCATCGGCCTCGTGTTTGGGCTCATCGGCGTCGCCATCGTCGTGATCGGAGGGGCGCTCGGCTTTCTCATCATCAGCGCCGGCGCCACGTGGGCCGGCGTGGGCATCATCGTCGTCGCCGTTCTTGCCGTGATCGTCGTCGCCATGCTCAGCGCGACGCTGCACGGCATCTACTCTGCGGCCCTGTACGAGTACGCCGTCGGCGGCGACACCGGCGCCTTCGACGGCGAACTGCTGGCCGGCGCCTTCCGGCCCAAGAAGGGACGCCGGACCAGTTGACGCGCTTCGCAACGAGGGGCGGGGGTGCGCCGTCTCCCGCAGGTGACACACCCTGCCGCATCAGGTAGCGTGCCGGCATGTCTCTCTACCTGAACCTGCTGCCCGCCTGGGCCGACCTCGTCTTCTCGATCTACTGGGTCATCCTCGTGATCCTGCTGATCATGGACGACCGCGAGCCGTCGATCACGCTCGCCTGGCTGTTCATCCTGCTGTTCGCGCCGGTGATCGGCGTGTTCTTCTACATCTTCTTCGGCCGCGACTGGAAGGTCGTGGCGCAGCGCAAGGGCTGGTTCCAGAAGCTGCGCCAGACCGAGATCGAGGAGATGACGCCGATCTGGAAGCGTAACGCCGGCGCCACGGCCCGGTTCTACGAGGAGCTGGGCGACCGCATCGCCGAGCCCATCTCCCGCGCCATCTCGGCCGAGAACGTCGCCAGAGTGCTGCCGGCGTCCTCGCTCGAGCTCTTCAACGACGGCGCCACCAAGTTCGCCCGCCTCAAGCAGGACCTCGCGGGCGCCCAGCGCTTCATCCACCTGCAGTATTTCATCTGGGAGCAGGACCGGCTCAGCGCCGAGATCGTCCCGATCCTGCTCGACCGCCTCGCGGCCGGCGTCGAGGTCCGCCTCATGTACGACTGGATAGGCTGCATCAGCTTCAAGAAGCGCGAGCTCAAGCAGCTCGCCAGAGCCGGCGCCCAGGTGCGCGCCGACGTCACCGACGTGTTCCGCATCAACTACCGCAACCACCGCAAGATCGTCGTCATCGACGGCGAGATCGGCTACACCGGCGGCATGAACGTCGGCCAGGAGTACATCGACGGCGGCGAACGATTCGCCACCTGGCGCGACACGCACCTGCGCCTGACCGGCCAGGCCGTGGCCGCGCTCGAGAAGCTGTACGCGGCGCGCTGGTTCGAGCGCAAGAAGGACCACGAGGACCTGTTCGGCGCCCAGTACATGCCGGCGCCAGACCCCGACGCGGTGGCGAACGGGACGCTGGTCGAGGTCGCCGCGCAGGGAGTCGAAGACCCCTGGAGCGCGGCGCGGCGCGCCCACATGGTCGCGATCGGCCAGGCCGAGGAGTCGGTGTGGATCCAGTCGCCCTACTTCATCCCCGACTACAGCATCTACGACGTGATGATCAACGCGGCGCTCTGCGGCGTCGACGTGCGCTTCATGATGACCGGCATCCCCGACAAGCCGATCGCCCTCTGGGCGGCGCAGACGTACTACAAGAAGCTGATCCAGGCCGGCGCTCGCGTGTTTCTCTACAAGGCCGGCTTTTTGCACGCCAAGACGATCGTCGTCGACGGAGAGGTCGCCGCCGTGGGCACGATGAACATGGACCAGCGCAGTCTCAAGCTCCACAAGGAGCTCATGGTCTGGGTGTTCGACCGGGGCTTCTCGCAGCAGGTCGCGGGCGCGTTTCTGCACGATATGGAGGGCTGCCACGAGGTCACCCTCGACGAGGTGCTCTCGGTCGGCCGCCTGAAGCGGTTCCGCAACCAGGCGGCAAGGCTCTTCTCGAACGTGCTCTGAGGCGCGGCGGCAGCGACAGCCGGCCGCACCGGCCGCCGTGCGGCCGGTGAACAAAGGGGGGGTCACGGCCAGCGACCAGCCAGAGGGACGTCCGGCCGTCACGGTCGTCAAGGCGCGCAGCATGCACGCCACCTGGATCAAGCGCTCCGTGATCCTGACGGCCACCGGCATCGGCCTCTACGTCGTCTGGCCGAGCCTCGCGGCCGTCTTCTCCTCGGGACCGCAGCTCAAGCATGTCAATCCACTGTGGGGCGTCCCGATCGTGCTCGCCGAGCTCGCAAGCTTCGCCTGCATGTGGGCGTTGTTGCGCCTCACCCTCGACGTCAAGCCCTGGTTCCCGGTCGCCACCGCGCAGCTCGCCGGCAACGCCTTCAGCCGTATCGTCCCCGGCGGCGCAGCGGCGGGCGGAGCGATGCAGTTCGACATGCTGAGACAGGCGGGGATCGGCACGGCGTGGGCTGCCACCAGCGTCACCGCCGTCTCGCTCATCTCGACAGCGACGCTCCTCGGGCTGCCGATCATCAGCATCGTCGCCATCCTGATCACCGGCGCGTCGGTCGAGCGCAACCTCTTCCGGGTCGGCTCGATCGCCGTGGTCGTGTGCCTCGTGGCGATGGCCGGAGGGGCGGTGCTGCTGTTCGCCGACCGCCCCCTGCTCTGGCTCGGCAGCGTCATCCAACGGGTGCGCAATCGCGTACTGCGCAAGCGCCGTCCGCTCAGCGGCCTGCCGGAGCATCTCGTCGACCAGCGCGACCTCATCCGCGGCGTGCTCGGCGCCGGCTGGTGGAAGGCGCTGATCTACAGCGCCGGCAACTGGCTCCTCGACCTCACGGTTCTGCTCATCGCCCTTGCCGCGGTCGGCGCGCAGCCGCGCGCCTCGGTCGTGCTGCTCGCCTACGTCGTGGCTGCGTTTCTCGGCATGATCCCGATCACGCCGGGCGGCCTCGGCTTTGTCGAGGCCGGCCTCGTCGGCACTCTGGGTCTGGCCGGCATCGGCACCGACCAGGCGCTGCTCGCGACGCTCGTCTACCGCCTCGCGTCGTACTGGCTGCCGATGCCCACCGGCGCCGCGGCCTACGTCCTGGCGAGCCACAAGTACGGCAAGCCGCGGCACCAGGACGCCGGCGCCGCGGGCTCCGGCGGCGCCGTTCGAGGATAAGGCCCGGGCACCGGCGCCGGCCGGGCCTCAGCCCTCGTCGCCCGGCGTCTTGTGTCCGTCGACCAGATGGGCGACGGCCAGCACGGGATGCCGCTTCAGCATCCGCGGTCCGCTGTAGCGCATGACCTCGCGGACGCGCTCGCGCATCGCCGGCCGGTAGCAGTGTGTCGTGCAGTTGGCGCAGGTCGGCTTGTCAACGCCGTAGCGGCACTTCTCTAGACGCAGGCGGGCGTAGGCGAGCAGGTCCGCGCAGTCGGGGCACAGCCCGACACTGCCGATCGCAGCGCGATCGGGGTCAGGAGAGGCTCCGGCCTCGTGGTGGGCGCGGCAGTACAGGGCGATCATCGCCGCGATCGTCTTCTCTTCGCGCGCCAGGCGGCGCGAGGGCCTCGCCACATCGTCGGGGTGCTGCTCGTCCATGCCCCAGTGATACCCCATGCGGCCGGGAAGGCGCCTTGACTCTGGTCAGCCCGGCACGACGGCCTGAGCGATACGGTCCGGGCCGTCGGGAAATCGCGTCGCCGGTTGGTCGTAGCCGCAGCGTCTGGCGTGCCTTTCGCCACGAACGGGGTAGTGTTAGCGGCATGATCGAGAAGTGGCGCATCGAGCACGACAGCATGGGCGAGGTCCGCGTGCCGGCCGAGCATTACTGGGGCGCGCAGACGCAGCGCTCGCTCGAGCACTTCCCCATCGGCGTCGAGACCTTCCGCTGGGGGCGTCCGGTGATCCGTGCGTTCGGCGTGCTCAAGCTGGCGGCGGCGCGAGCCAACGAGGAGCTCGGCCGGCTGCCACAGGCCGAGGCGGAGCTCATCGAACGCGCCGCCACCGAAGTCATGAGCGGCGCGCTGGACGCCGAGTTCCCCCTCGTCGTCTTCCAGACCGGCAGCGGCACCCAGACCAACATGAACGCCAACGAGGTGATCGCGAGCCGCGCCGACGAGCTCGCCGGTACGGGACGCGGCGCGGGCACCCCGGTCCACCCGAACGACCACGTCAACCTCGGACAGTCGAGCAACGACACCTTCCCGGCGGTGATGCACATCGCCGCCGCCGGGGAGCTCGAGGACGTA
>JBBQFA010000158.1:0-6299 GCA_038321515.1 Thermoleophilia bacterium
GGCCTGGACGTACAACGAGCCGACGATCTGGCTCGAGTACATCCTCGACGGCGCCCAGCTGGCGCACGAGCACGGCCTCTACACGGTGATGGTCACCAACGGCTACGTCACCGACGAGGCTCTGGCCGTGCTGGCGCCCCATATCGACGCCTACCGCGTCGACGTCAAGGGCTTCAGCGATCGCCAGTACCACGAGCTCTGCCGCATCGAGGAGATGGCGCCGGTACTCGCCGCCGCCGAGCGCGCCAAGCGCGACTTCGACTGCCACGTCGAGATCGTCACCAACGTGATCCCGGGATTCAACGACGACGACACGACGCTGCGCGGCATCGCCGCGTGGATCGTCGCCAAGCTCGGCCCCGAGACGCCGTGGCACGTCACCCGGTTCACTCCGTATCTCGAATACGCGCATCTCTCTCCTACGCCGATCCCGACGCTGGAGAGGGCGGTCCGCATCGGCCGCGACGCGGGACTGCGTTTCGTGTACCTCGGCAACGTGCCGGGTCACGAGGGCGAAAACACCGTCTGCCCGAATTGCAGGCGCTTGCTCGTCCGGCGCACCGGCTATGCGGTTGAGGATGTCGCGCTGCGGGGTACATTCTGTTCGATGTGTGGAGCCGACGTGAACGTGCGGACCACCGTCAAGAAGTGACGACTTGAGCGAAGGTACCAAGTGCACTCTGGCGTGACCGCTCCCGAGCCGATAGGATTCGCCGCCGTGAAGGACTACGTAAAACTCGATATCCCCGCCAAGCCGGAGTACGTCGCGCTCGGACGGCTCGCGCTCTCCGGGCTCCTGCGCTCCCGCGGATACTCCGAAGACGCGGTCGCCGACCTCAAGCTGGCGCTCACGGAGGCGTGCTCGAACTCCGTGCGGCACGCATACGACCACGACGAGGGCCAGGTGCACATCGAGTTCACCGTGCACGACGACCGCGTCACGGTGCTCATTCGCGACGAAGGCGGCGGGTTCCACGAAGACGATGTCGACTGCCCCGAGTGCCAAGGCCTTCCCGAGATCCACCTGAGTGATGGCGGCATGGGCATCTCGATCATCCGCGCCGTCGTCGACGACTTCGATCTGCGCAAGCCCGAAGAGGGCGGCTCCGTCCTCCTGCTCACCAAGAATCGCGACGCCTGACGCCGCGGGCCCTGCCTCGTGCGCACCGGCAGCGGTCCCCGGGTTTGACGCCCGCACTCCAGCTGGAACAACCCGCTCACAGGGCTCTTTGACGTCGCGCGTCTCGGCGGCGCTGTTTAGGCATCTCTCTGCGGGAGGTCGGCATGATCGGCACACTTCGTCAGCGTACAGTAGCCCGCATTCTCTTTGACGAACGTCATGGCGAGGCCTGGTCGATTCGGCCGGAGGCGGCGCGGCGGATGCGGCCGGTCCACCCGGCGGCGGCGTCCTACGAGGTCGCGGCCGCGGAGCTCGCCGCCCGAGACTTCGAGGTGGCGGCACTCACGGACCGGCCGCTCGACGCGGCGACGCTCGCGGAGGCCGACGTTCTCGTCATCGCGCACCCGAGCGACCCCAAGTGGGAGCGGACGGTCGACGGCGGCTCGCCGCGCTTCGACCGCGACGAGATCGCCGCCGTAGAGGCCTTCGTCGCCGGGGGCGGCGGGCTCATCGTGCTCGGCGAAGAAGAAGAGGACAAGTACGGCGGCAACATGGACGAGCTTCTGGCGCCGTATGGCGTGCGCCTCGAGAACGCGACCGTCTTTGACTACGGTGAGACGCAGGCCTCCCCGAGCTGGGTCGCCGGCGAGCCGGCCCGGGCGCCGCAGGCGCCCGGGCTCCTGCATCTCGTCGGTGAGGTCGGCTTCTACCGCGCCGGGGTGGTCGCTGCCGACGACCCCGGCGCTATCGTGCTGCGCACCGGGCCGGCGGCCGACCCGCCGGGAGCCGGCCTGCTCGCCGCGACGTCGCACGGCAAAGGCCGCGTCGTGGTGGCCGCCGACTCAGACCTGTTCGGCGACGATCACCTCGGGGCGCTCGACCACCGGCAGCTCTGGCTGAACATCGCCTACTGGGTCGCGCTGCCGGCGTTTCGCGCCGACGCGACCACGATCTCGTCGGAGGCTGCGCTCGACCCCGCCTGGCTGCGCCTCAAGAGCGAGACCAACGCCCTGCGACTTCTGCAGGAGCCCAGGGGCGAGGTCGATCTCGAGAAGCACGACGTCGGCGCGGTCATGGCGCACGTCCGCGCGATGGCAGCCGCCATCGCGGACCTTGCGCCCCGCTTTGCCCACCAGGCCGAGTACCTGGCGCAGGTGGCCGTCGACCTGCAGGCGTGGGTCGACGGCGGCTGCGCCAGGCCCGACTTCAAGGACTCGCTCGCCCTCTTCCGGCCCGA
The DNA here is from genome assembly GCA_038321515.1 of Thermoleophilia bacterium. Taxonomy (GTDB): domain Bacteria; phylum Actinomycetota; class Thermoleophilia; order UBA2241; family UBA2241; genus CAIXSE01. The sequence continues at coordinate 2,358 of JBBQFA010000158.1, forward strand.
GCGCGAGCGGCGTGACGGGGTCGAGCACCTGGTCGTCTTCCCCATGTATACGCCCAACGGCTCGCCCGACACCCGCTTCGAGGCGCTGATCACGCGCACGCCCTGGCCCGCGTTCGTGGCTGCCATAGAGCACGAGCTGTACGACAACGCCAAGTTCGTGCCCGTGCAGCTGGTGGACAACACCGCGGGCTACGACAGCGAGTGCGCGGTCCTGTTTCCCGAGACGGTCAGCGTGGCCGAGCGTCCGACCAACCACTTCGGCGCGATCTTCTGTGACCGTGAATCGAGTCGCTATCGCCGGGCCACCGCCGTCGGCGCGGAGGTCCTTCGCATCGAGCTGCCGCCCGACGCCGAGGCGCTCGTCGCCTCGCCAGACCTCGCTCTCGAGACCTACGTCCTCTGGGACCTGATCCACGACCGCTGGCACAGCCACGGCGACCTGCCGTTCGACCCGTTCATGATCCGCCAGCGGCTGCCGTACTGGATGTACTCGCTGGAGGAGTTGCGCGTCGACCTCGCCACTTACGGCACCGCCGGCGAGCTGGCGCGTGGCGGGTTCCCCTTCGCGCGCTACGTGCAGTACGCGATCCTCTTCGACCGCATCCTGCGCTTCCCGATCACCGGCGACCGCGTGCGCAACTACGACGGCCTCGGCGGCCAGCTGCTCTTCGCTTTCCTCCACGACCGCGGCGTCGTGCACTGGACGGACAACCGCCTGCTCATCGACTGGGCCCACATCGAGGGAGCCGTCGGCGAGCTGCGCGAGCTGGTCGAAGAGCTGTACCGGCACGGCATCGACTCGAGCAAGGTGACGTACTGGATCTCCGCGCACGATCTGGTCTCGCGCTACGTCACGCCGAACGTCGGCTCACAGTGGCGGGCAGAGACGCGGGTCGTCAGCGACGAGAGTGATCCCAGAGCGTGGATCGACCGGGTGCTCGACGACGAGTTCCCGCTGAGCATGTTTTACGAGGCGCTGCGGAAGCAGGTGGCGGCGTGAGCCGCCGGCGCGGCGGGAGGGCGGCGGGGTGAGCGGCGCCGCAGGCGCTCCGCTCACGCTCTTCGCCAGCGACAACTACGCCGGCGCACACCCCGCCGTGCTCGACGCCATCGCCGAGGCGAACGCAGGCTGGGCGCCGGCCTACGGAGACGACTTCTGGACGGCCGAGCTGCGCGATCGGCTGCGCGAACTGCTCGGTGACGTCGAGCCGTATCCCGTCTTCAACGGTACCGGCGGCAACGTCACCGCCCTTGCGGCGGTGCTGCGCCCTTACGAGGCCGTGATCTGCCCGGAGACGGCGCACATCAACGTCGACGAATGTGGGGCTCCGGAGCGCATCGCCGGCGCCAAGCTCATCGACGTGCCGACGCGCGACGGCAAGCTCACGCCCGAGCTGGTGCGCAGCCGGCTCGTCGGCTTCGGCGACCAGCACCATGTGCAGGCCAAGGTCGTCTCGATCTCGCAGTCGACGGAGCTCGGCACGGTGTACACGCCGGAGGAGATCGCGGCTCTCGCAGACGCCGCCCACGCGGCCGGCCTGTACCTGCAGATGGACGGTGCGCGACTCGTCAACGCGGCGGTCGCCCTCGGCGTGGAGCTCCGCGACGTCACCACCGCGTGCGGCGTCGATCTGCTGACGCTCGGCGGCACCAAGAGCGGTCTGCTGGGCGCCGAGGCCGTCGTCTTCGTGCGGCCCGAACTGGCGGCCGGCTACGTCTACGCACGCAAACAGGGCATGCAGCTGGCCTCGAAGATGCGCTTCGTCTCGGCCCAGCTCCTGCGCCTGTTCGAGGGCGACCTCTGGCGTGAGACCGCCGGGCACGCCAACGCGATGGCCCGGCGACTCGGCGACGCGGTCGCCGCGGTACCGGGCGTCGGCCTCGCTCACCCCGTGCAGGCGAACGCGGTCTTCGCCGCCTTGCCGGCGGCGGTCATCGAGCGCCTGCACGAGCGCTACCACTTCTACGTGTGGGACGAGGATGCGGGCGTCGTCCGCTGGATGTGCTCGTGGCAGACGACGCCGGCCGACGTCGACGGCCTGGTCGCCGCGCTGCGCGAGGCGGTCGCGGCGGGCTGACACGGGTGCCGTACGGCCGGCTGCGGCCGCCGCGCTCTGCCGCATGGTACGCTCCGGCGATGCACGGCGACTCGACCAGTGACGACGCGGACCTCGCGGAGCTGGCCGAGGTCTATGGCCTCAGCGAGGCCCAGACCGCAGCTCTCGCCCGTTACGTCGACCTCGTGCTCGGCTGGCGGCTCGGCAACGTCACCGGGCTCAAGGATCGCTCCGCGATCGTCGGCACGCTTCTCGGCGACTCGCTGGCGCTCCTCGACGTGCCGCAGCTGAGAGAGCAAGAAGGCGCCGGCTGGCTCGACCTGGGCGCCGGCGCCGGCATCCCCGGCATCCCCCTCGCGGTCGCCCTCCCGGCCGCCGATCTGACCCTGCTCGACTCGGCGGCCAAGAAGTGCGCCTTTCTCAAGGAGGCCGTCGCCGTGACCGGGCTCGGGGCCCGGGCTCGCGTCGTGTGTGCCCGCAGCGAGCGCTACGCGGCCGTGGGCGCGGCCGGTCGCGAGGCCCACGCCGTGGTGCTCGCTCGCGCGGTCGCGCCGCTGCCCGTTCTGCTGGAGCTCGCGGCGCCGCTGCTCGCGGACGGCGGCGTGGTCCTGGCCAGCAAAACGCGGCGGGCGCTGGATGAGGAGGGCTCGGCCGCGGCGGCCGCGGCGCGGCTCTGCGGCCTCGTCACTGTGCCGCCCGTGCCGCTCCCGCGCTCCCCGCTCGCCGACGCCGTCTGCGCCGTCTACCGCAAGGTCGCGCCGACGCCGGAGCGGCTGCCGCGCCGCGACGGCATGGCGGCGAAGCGGCCGCTGGCTCGCTGAGGGAGTGGCCGCGCCTGCCGCGTGACGAAACCGACGCCCTCCCGGCTGACCGGAGTCGGCCAAGCGCCATCTGCTAGTATCGGTGCCCCGCGAAAGGAGCCCGGTGACCCGCGTCATCGCCGTCACGAACCAGAAGGGCGGGGTCGGCAAGACCACCACCGCCGTGAACCTCGCCGCCTGCCTGGCCGAGGCCGAGTTCGACGTGCTCCTCCTCGACATGGATCCTCAGGCGAACGCATCGGCGGGCCTGGGCGTGAGTGCAGCCGACCCGACGCTGAGCAGCTACGGTGTGCTCGGGGGAGTCGCAGGCGTGACCGAGGCCACCGTGCCCACGTCCGTCGACCACCTTTCGCTGGTGCCGGCCTGCTCGGACCTCGCCGGCGCCGTGGTCGAGCTCGCCGGCGCGGACGGCAACGAATACGTCCTCGACTACGCTCTGGCCGGCCACGTCGACAAGCATGACTTCGTCTTCATCGACTGCCCGCCGTCTCTGGGGGTGCTGACCGTCAACGCCCTCGTCGCGGCGCGCGAGGTCATCATCCCTGTGCAGGCCGAGTACTACGCCCTCGAGGGACTGGCTCAGCTGCTCGAGACGGTCGGTCTCGTGCAGGAGCATCTGAACCCCGAGCTCACCATTCTCGGCGTCGTGGTGACCATGTACGACGGACGCACGCGGCTCGCTCGTGAGGTGGCGGGCGAGGTGCGTGAGCACCTCGCCCAGTACGTCTTCGACACGGTCGTGCCGCGCAACGTGCGCCTCAGCGAGGCGCCGAGTCACGGCCTGCCGATCTCGCGCTATGATGCGACCTGTGCCGGTAGCGACGCCTACTTCGATCTTGCCAAGGAGGTCGTCTCCCGTGACTGACGTACGCGATCCCGAGGGGCCGGCCGCGAGGCCGCAGGGCCACGCGGCGGGCGGGAGCGGCAAGAAGGCGCTCGGAAAGGGCCTCGGCGCGCTGATCGGCGAGAGCCGGGCGGGGGGGCGGGGGGGGCGGCCCGGCGGGGGCCCCCCGCGGGCCGCCCCCGCCGGGGGGGGGCCCGCACGCCCCCGCGCCGCGCCCGCG
>JBBQFA010000159.1:0-6291 GCA_038321515.1 Thermoleophilia bacterium
CGCGGCGGCGGCGCGCACCGGTGCCGAATGCCAGCAGGCCAGAGCCAACGCGGCGGCTTCGTCCACTAGATCCGGCCGCCCGAGGTCAGCGACGACGGCCGCGGCGACACGGGCGATCGACGACTCGTCGTCGAAATCGCACAATTCCATGACGGCGTGCACGGCTGGGCCCAGCGCCAGCGCGCTGGCTCGGCCGGGCGGCGCGCCGGGGCCTCCGCTGCGCACCTCTTCGTCGACGTGCTCGAGGCCGCTCGGGCTGGTGGCGCGGGCGGGCCTGCGAGCCCTGGTGAGCAGCGCCTCCCGCGCCTCGGCCCAGGCGCCGCGGGCGGCGATGAGCGCCGCGGCATCCGGCTCCTCGTCAGGCTCTTCGCGGGTCGGCGGCTCGGTCGGCGGCAGCACCAGCAGGCCGCCGTCCTCGTACTCTTCGGCGATCGCCGCCGCGGCCGGGAGAGCGTCGGCGACGGGCCCGAGCAGTACCCCACTCGAGGGCTCGCCCTTCTGCGTGACCAGCTTGCCGAAGTTCGTCATCACGAGCCGGTCGCGAGCGCGAGTCGTGGCCACGTAGAGCAGCCGCCGCATCTCGCTCTCGCCCATGATCTTCTCGCGCTCCTTGAGCACGGCGTACGCCCGCGGCTCCAGGTCACGAGCCGCGGCGCCGGGCAGCTCGGCCTTGAGCTTGATCGCCAGTCGCCGCTCGGCCCGGTCGACGATCGGCTCGCCTCCTCCTCCGCTGCCCCCGAGCGCGCCGCCCACGACGATCACGATCGGGAACTCGAGACCCTTCGCCTTGTGGATCGTGAGCAGATGGACCATGTCGCCCTCGTCGTCGACCTGCGACTCCTGTTCGCCGGCGGCGTCGCCGGCCTCGGCGGCCCAGGTGAGAAAGGCGCCGAGGCCTCCGCCGCCGGCGCCCCCGAAGGCTCGGGCGCGTTCGACGAGCTTCTCGAGATTGGCGATCGCCTGAGCCGCCCCGGCGCCGGTGGCGGCCAGGAATTCGGAGGCATGCGCGAGCCGCACGAGCTCAGCCGCCAGTTCGTGTGGCTCGCACTCCGCTCGGCGTTCGCTCAGGCTGCGCAGCGTCCCGAGCGCGGCGACGACGGCCGGGTGGCCCTCCGGCTGCCCGGCGGCGAACAGGTCGAACCGTCCACCGGCCGCCCAGAACAGGAACAGGTCGTCGTCGCTGAAACCGAAGAACGTCGAGTGCAGCGCTCCGTACAGGGCCGGGCCGTCACTGGGATCATCTACGGCCCTCAGGCAGAGCAGCGCGTCGTCGACCTCGCGTCGCGAGAAATACGCCTTGCCGCCGTCGACACGATACGGCACGCCGGCCCCTCGCAGCGCGTCCTCGAGCGTCTCCAGGCCCGTGGTCGCGCGGTAGAGGATGGCGACGTCGCCCCAGCGCGGCGGGCGCCAGCTCTCGGCGTCGCCCGCCGCGTCGCGGTCCTGGACGGACCAGCGCGCCGCGTCGGGGCCGTGCATGGCAATGAGCAGCGCCGCCACGGCGCCGGCCTCGTCCCGTCGCGCGGCGTCGTTCTCACCGGCCGCGCTGCCGTAAGGCCGGCCGAGCAGCACCGAGACCCTCGCCCCCTCGGCCGGCGGCCGGAACGGCTCGACCCACTGGTAGCCGGGCTGGCGGCCCTCCTCATGGTCGTTGTCAAAGACGTCGGCGAAGACGTTGTTGACCCACCCGACGACCGCCGGGGTCGTGCGGAAGTTCTGGGTGATGGCGGTGACCACACCGGTGCCGCCGGGTTGGCCGGCCACCGACCGCTTGACCTGGTCGTACAGCGCGATGTCGGCACGGCGAAAGCGGTAGATCGACTGCTTGGGGTCGCCGACGACGAACAGCTTGCCGGGCTCGAGCACGGCCTCGCGCCAGTCCGCGGCGCGCGGCTCGCGCTCGCAGAGAAAGAAGACGATCTCGGCCTGTAGAGGGTCGGTGTCCTGAAACTCGTCGACGAGCAGGTAGCGAAAGCGCCGCTGCAGCGCGCGCCGTGCGTCGCGGTCGTGCGCCAGCAGGTCACGCAGACAGCCGAGAAGGTCGGTGAAGTCGAGGCAGCCCAGCGCCAATTGCGTGGCGCCGGCCCAGCGGGAGAACGAGTCGGCGACCGCGACAGCGAGGCCGGTGAGGAACTCGGCGTAGGTGTCGAGCAAGTCGGCGACGGCGACGGCGACCGCCTGGTAGCGGTCGCGAAGCTCCTCCTTGCCTCCCCGCGACACGTCCCAATTGCCCTTGAGGCCGCCGGGAGCGGTGGGCGTTGCCTTGACTGGCAACGCGAAGAGCGCCGCCGCCAGCCCGTCGAGGCCGGCGGGTGGCTCCGCCAGGAGCCGTTGACCCGCCTCGACCAGGGCCATGGCGGCGGCGAGACCCTTGTCACCCTGATCGCTACAGGCGGCGACGCAGAACTCACGCAGCCGGCTGAGCGGGCCGGCGAGCCCCGCGAGGCCCGAGGCCGGGTCCGGCTCGCTCGACGGCTCCGGGGCCGGGTCGATGTCGTAGCGCTCGCCGAACACGCCCTTGGCGCCCACGGCGAGCTCCCGCAGCGCGTCCAGCCGCACACCGGCGCGCAGCAGGCGCGACAGCCACGTCCGTGCGCCCGCGTCGCGCGCCTCGCCCGCGGCCACCTCCGTGAGCCACTCCTCCCACAGGCGGGCGCGCTCGATGTCGGAGCCGAGCCCATCGAGCTGCTCGAAGGCAGGATCGACGCCGGCCTCCACCGGGAACTCGCGCAGCAGGCGGCCGGCGAAGCCGTGGATGGTGCTGATGGGCGCGTCGTCCAGCGCATCGAGGGCGTCCTGGATGACCCCGGCAGCGGCGGAGCCCTTCGCGGCGCTCGTCGCACGCGTCTCGAACTCCTCGCGGATCCTCTGGCGCAGCTCGCCCGCCGCCTTCTCCGTGAAGGTGATCGCCGCCACGGAGCGCACGTCGCCAGTGCCGTGCGCCGGGTCGAGCACGCAATGGACGTACCGGTCGACGAGCACGCGCGTCTTGCCGGTGCCGGCGCCGGCCTCGAGCAGAAAGGTCGTGTCAAGGCTGCCGATGACCCGGTCGCGTACTTCCTGGTCGCAGACGACGCGCTCAGGACCCATCGCCGGCCTCCTTCGACGCGGGCCCTTGGAGGCTGATCACGGCGTCGAGTGCCTCGTGCTCGCGCTTGCGTGCACGCACCCAAACCGAGACACCGCAGGCGTAGCGCACATCGCAGTAGTCGCAGCGACCGCGGGTCGTGCGCGGGAACATGCCGGCGTCGACAAGCGCGACAGCCGCGGAGACGAGGTCGCGCAGGCGCGCGACGGCGGCCGCCTCTTCTTCCGGCAAGGGCAGGTCCTGGAACCCGCCGCGCCGCGTGACCAGCCGGTAGAGGCAGGCGATACCGTCATAGTCCTCGTCGCCGGACTGGCGAACGGCGAGCTGGTAGACGGGCAGTTGCACGCTCAGCCCGTCCTTGATGCGGCGCTTCTCGCTGCCGCCCGCGCTGGTCTTGTAGTCGATGACTCGCGCGCCGGACGCGGTGACGTCGATCCGGTCCAAGCGACCGGCGAAGCGGATCTGCCGGCCACCGAAGAGCTCGAGGGTCACCGGCCGGCTCGCGGACTCGCCGAAGCGCCATTCGACGCCCACCGGGCGGCCGTCGTGCCGCACGAGAGCAGGGTCTCGCCGGACCGACTCGAGCAGGTCCTCGAGCAGCATCTCGCGGCGCACCTCCCACGAGAGCGCAGCGCCGGTGACGCCGCGGCGCTCGGCCTGCGCGCAGCAGGTCCGCCACGTCTCGAACACGGCAGCGAGCGCGCCGTCGAGACCGAGATCCTCGGCGATCACCCGCTCGTAGGCGCCTTGGAGGATGTCGTGGGCGAGCGTGCCGAACTCGCGGGCGTCCATCTCGAGCGAGTCGCCGGGATCCTCGGGCGCCTGAAGAGCGAGCACGTGGCGCAGAAAGAACGCGAAGGGACAGGTGATGTAGCGCTCGAGGCTCGTGGGATGCATCTCGGCGGCGAACGGGTGCCGCGCCGCGAGCGCGGCGCGGGCTTCGCCGCCGAGCAGCCCGTCCCAGGCGCCTGGTTCGGCGCTGCGCGCCGCCCGCCAGGCGCCGAGACGACCCTCCGTCGCGCCACGGTCGGCAAGGACGCCGGTGAGGTAAGCGCGGGCCGCGGAGCGGCGGCCGTGCGCCGAGAGCGCGAGCAGGGCGGCCGTGTCGCGCTCGCGCTCATCCACCCACTCGGCGGCGTCGGCAAAGGGCGGCGCGCCGCCGACGCGCCGCCACACCGGCGCCAGCGTCGCTCCGCTCAGGAACTCGTCGAGCCCGACGGAGCGGCCGGCGCTCAGGGAGGCGAGCCGCAGGAGCAGGCGGGACGGCAGCCGCGGGCGTCCGGACGCCGCATCGGTGCGCGGCGAGAGCATGACGAGCCGCTCGCGCGCCGCCTCGCAGGCGAAGGCGAACAGCAGCAGCGACTCGGCGTCGCGCCCCTCAGCCAGAGGCAGCCGCAGACCCAGCGCCTCGCCCAGCGTGCGGCGCTCCGCGTCGCCGAGAATGGGGTCGGGGCGGCCGCGCGCCGGAAAGCCGCCCTCGGCCAGCCCCGTGAACACGACCGTATGGAAGCTGAGGCCACGAATCTCCAGAGGTGTGAGAACGGCGACGCCGTCGCGCCCCACACGGCCGACGGGCACCTGGCCGGCGGTGAGCAGATCACGCAGCACGGCGGCGACCTCGGCGACCTCGACCTCCTCACCCAGGATGCTGAGAGACCGCAGGCGGCCGGCGACTTCACGGGCCGCAACGCCTGCCGCTGGGTCGAACAGCGCCTCGGCCACCGCGCCCAGCGCGTCGGCCCATACGCCCCAGGAGGAGCGCGCCGGGAGGCCGCCGACGGCGCCCGCCAGCGCGCCCACAGCGACCTCAAGCCCGCGCGCCGCATCGAGCCGCAGGCGCACCGCGTCGAGCTTCACGATAGCTTCATCGTCGTCCGACTCGAGGCCGGCCCCGCGAGACTCGAGATCCGCGACCCGGCGCTCGAGCCCGCCGCGACGCCGACTCAGCCGATCGATCCACTGCTCGAGCCCGCTGACGACGCCGGCCTGGCGCGCTTCGTCGAGCCACAGCGCCATCTCCTCGGGTGACGCCCGCACGTCGCGCGGTGTCGCCACGGCGAACAGGTCGATGACAGCGCGCCGCGAGAACGGCCTTCCGGCCGGTGGCGCGAGGCAGTCGGCCAGGCGAAGGAGCAGGCGCGGGCCCGGCGACCGGTCGGGACGGCGACAGGCCACGGGCAGTCCCGCCGCCACGAGGCCGGCCGCCACACGCTCCACGTCGTCCCCGTGAGGCACCACGACCGCGCAATCCCAGGCACCGGCGCCACGCCCTGCCGCCGCGATGACGACCCTCACGACCTCCCGAGTCTCGGCGCGCTCATCGGAGACGGAGACGACGGCGAGCGTGCCGTCACCGCTCAAGTCGCAGCCGTCCGCACCAGCCGCTGCGTGGCCGCGCCACACGGCCGCCAGACGGTCACGGTCGTTGCCCACCGGCGGCGCGGCGACGCGATACTCCCGGAGGCTCGCGGCGAGCGCGGCCTCCAGCGCTGCTGCGCCGGCGGTCGTGCCGTCACGTGGCACCGGGACCAGCGCGTCCGCCCCGGCGGCGATCAGCGCGGCCACCAGCGCCTCCTGTGCCTGGTTCAGGTCGTAGATGCCGTACAGGATGGTCTTGCCTGGCGCGCGGCCGCCGGCAACAGCGCCCGCAGCCTCGAGCTGCACGCCGGCGCCGTCGAGCAGGCCCCGCCCGGAGAGGCCATGGGCGTACGCGCGGTACAGGCGATCGAGGTCCGTGGCCTTGGCGCGCGCCGCCCCCGACGTGGTACCGACGGTGGGTGCGGCGACGGTCGCGGCCCACGGCGAGTCGGGCGCGACGCGGGCCTCGCGCAGGTCGGCGAACGTCGCCGCGAGCGCCTGGGCGAAATGCGGGCGCTCGATGACGGGGCTGAAATACCGCAGATCGCCGGCATCCTCCCCGACAAGGCGCCGCACGAAGCGTTCGCGGGCGAGGCCCGTGAGCACGACCGGCGGCGCGCCTCGAACCGCCGTGACGAGGTCGACCGCGAGCCGCGCGAGCGTCACGATGGTGATGTTGGCGACGGCGTCGAGGCGCCTCACCAGTAGGTCGCCGACGCGAGTGCGCACGGCCGCGGAGCCGACGACGATCGTGAGCGGCGCCAGCGGGCGGCCCCGCCGAAGCTCGGCGACGCGCTCGCAGAGCGCATCCTCGAGCTCCGGGAACCGGCCGCTCACCAGCAGTC
>JBBQFA010000160.1:0-6273 GCA_038321515.1 Thermoleophilia bacterium
GCAGGCGTTCCTCCTCTCGGTCAGTCACGAGCTGAAGACGCCGCTGACCTCGATCCGTGGCTACGCCGAAGGCATCGGTGACGGCACCGTCAAGCCCGACGACGGGGCCACCGTCATCGGCGCCGAGTCGAGCCGCCTGGAGCGGCTGGTCGGCGATCTCCTGGATTCGGCGCGCATGCGCAAGAGCGCCTTCTCCGTGCGCCGTGAGGCGGTCGACCTGGCCAGCATCGTGCAAGGCGTTGCGCGCCGCTACGACGGCACGGCGCGCGACGCCGGCCTCACGCTGCACCTCAAGACGGAAGCCGGCGGTTCGGCGGTCGCCGACAACGACCGCGTCCTCCAGGTCGTCTCCAACCTCGTCGAGAACGCGATCCGCTGCACGCCGCCGCCGGGGACGGTCACGATCACGACGGCGACAGGCGCGGTCACGGTTGCGGACACCGGCCGTGGCCTCACCAGCGACGACCTGCCGCGCGCCTTCGAGCGCTTCTATCTGTACAGTCGATATGGCAACGACCGCCCTGTCGGCACCGGCCTCGGGCTGGCGATCGTCAAGGAGCTCACCGAGGCGATGGGTGGCGCGGTGAGCGTCTCCAGTGCGGTCGGTGTGGGGACGGCCTTCACCGTGACCCTGCCGGCGGAGCTCGCCGCGCCCGTCGTGCCGCAGGCGCCTCCCGCAACGACCGCCCCGGCGGCCGACGATGTCGCCGGCTGAGAGGGGCCGGCGTCGCGTCTACAGGACCCGCGGGATCAAGAGACGCCGCCGCTCGGCGCTCGCAATCGCGGTCCTGCTGGCGTTGGCGGCGGTGCTGGTGGCCGGCGGAACGAGTCACGGGCGCGATCGCGTGACCTATGACCGTGCGGCGGCCGCGGCCTACGCGGACAGGTGGGCGCTCGAGACGAACCCGGGCCTCTGGTCGTCACCTGACAGCGACTGCGCCAACTTCGTCAGTCAGTGCGTGCGCGCCGGCGGTCTGCGGCCGCTGTACGAGCCGGGCTCGGAGTGGCATCCGAGCGGCGGCGAGTTCCCGTCTGTCGCCTGGTGCAACGTCATCCATCAGAGGGCGGTGTGGAGCACGACCGTCGGCGGGGCGTCGGCGCCGTACATCGCCCGCACCAGCACGCGCCGGCCCAAGGATTGGGCGGCCGGCGACGTGGTCTACCTCGGCAACGTCGTCGACGGCGCTGCCGACTGGCAGCACGTGATCATCTGCGTCGGCAAGGAGGGCGGCAGGTGGGTCTACGACAGCCACACCGTCGCGTACCGGCGGCGGCCGATCGGGGTGTGGTACCCCGAGCACTTTGCGCTGATCCGCTACTGCCACCTGGCGGCCTCGGTGGCGTACGACTGACCGCTCAGGCCGGCTCTACGACGGCTCCCGGGACCCAGCCGCAATGGCCGGTGGAGTTGCGGCAGAGGTACCAGCCACCGGCCTCGTCGAGAACGTCGAGTAGCTCCTTCTTCGCGACCGTGAGCTCGGTGCCGTCGTAGTCGCGCCGCGCGATGCCCTCCCTCGCGCCGGTCATCTCAATGTAGGCGTCCGGCACCCAGCCGGCGTGGCCGGCCTGGTCGGTCGCCCACACGTAGGCCGTCCACTGCTGGTCGTGGTGGCCGGTGCTGATGGTGTCGCCGGTGCGAAAGCGCACCGGGTCTGGGTCGCTGGTGACGTGCGATGCGACGACGCGCACGCGCTGCGGCTGCTCGCTCATCGGTCCTCGGTGATCGCGGCGACGCCCGACGCCGGCACCCAGCCTATGACGCCTGCGGCACTGCGGCAGCGCAGAAAGTCGTCGACCTCGTCGAGCACGTCGAGCGCCTCGCCCTCGGTGGCGGTGAGGTGAGTCGAGTCATAGTCGCGCCGGGCCACCGCGTCGCCGGCGCTCCGCATCTCGATGTACCTTTCGGGGACCGAACCGTGATGACCATCTTCGGTCGCGCACCAGACGAAGGCTGGGTGCAGCTGGTTTCGGTGTCCCACGCAGAGGCAGTCGCCCTCGTGGATGCGTATCTCCTGGACGTGCTCGCTGGCGCGCGACGCGGTCACGCGCACGCGCCGGGACTGGTCTGTCATCGGGTATGCAAGCCTCTCATGATGCGCTGGAGGCGCCGTCGGCGCCGGGGTCGGCAGGCGTGTTCTCGACGAGGTCCTCGAGACTCGAGGCCGGCACCCAGCCCTGCACTCCGGTGGCGCTGCGGCAGAGCACCCAGACCCCGGACTGGTCAAGGACATCGAGCAACTCCCCCTTAACCACCGTGAGCTGCGAAGCGTCGTAATCGCGGAGTGCGACCGCCTCCATAGGGCCGGCGAGCTCAAGGTAGGACTCGGAGACCCAGCCCTGCCGGTCGTGCTCCGTGGCGCACCACAGGAACTCGGGGTACTGCTGGTTACGGTGCCCCACGCCGACGACTTCGCCGACACGGATGCTGATCGTCTCGATGTGATCGCGCGGCCGCGAGGCGGTCACGCGGACTCTGTGAGAAAGCGTGTGCATCTGGCCATTGTAGCGCCGTTTTGCCGATGCGAAACCGGGCGATGCGGTAGCATAGATGTTTCATGGCCGAATCCCCACATCCCTGCGTCCGCTTCGCCCCGTCGCCTACCGGCTACCTGCATCTGGGCAGCGCCCGCACCGGTCTCTACAACTACATCTTCGCGCGGCGGCACGAGGGCACATTCATCCTCCGCATCGAGGACACCGACCTCAGTCGCAGCACCGACGAGGCGATCGTGCAGATCATCGCGTCGATGAAGGAGATGGGGCTCCATTGGGACGAGGGCCCCGGCGTGCCCGGCCCGCACGCGCCGTACCGTCAGACGGAGCGCGCCGCGATCTACCACGACTACGTCGCGCGCCTGCTTGAGAGCGGGCACGTCTATCCGTGCTTCTGCAGGGCCGAGGAGCTCGAGGCCGAGCGCACGGCGGCGCAGAAGGACGGCCGCGACTCGGTGTACTCGGGCAAGTGTCGGGCGCTGGCCGCGGAAGAGGTCCAGCGGCGCCAGGCGGCCGGAGAGGCGTACACGCTGCGCGTGCACGTGCCCGCCGGCCGCACCGTCTTTCATGACATCTTGCGCGGCGACGTCTCCTTTGAGAACGACACGATCGGCGACTTCATCGTGCAGCGCTCGGACGGCACAGTCACCTACAACCTCGCCGTCGTCGTCGACGACGTCACCATGGACATCACGCACGTGATCCGCGGCGACGACCACATCAGCAACACGCCCAAGCAGGTCGTCGTGTACGAAGCGCTCGCCGCCGCCGTACCCGAGTTCCTGCACATGCCGCTGCTGTTCGGGACGGACAAGAAGAAGCTCAGCAAGCGGCACGGCGCCACCAAGATCGAGCAACTCACGGCCATGGGCTTTCTCGTCGAGGTGGTGCGCAACTACCTCTGCTTCCTCAGCTCCGAGTTCGACGAGAGCATGATCACCTGGACGCTCGACGACCTGGTCGCCGACTTCGACATCACGAAGCTGGGCACCAGCCCGAGCATCTTCGACCCCGAAAAGCTGCGCTGGATGAACGGCCGCTACGTGCGCGCCATGACCGACGAGTGGCTCGGCGGGCGCCTGGTCGAGTACCTCACCCGGGTCGGGTTCTACGGCGACCCCGTGGCCGTCGGCGAGCTGGCGGCCCAGGGGCCGCAGGCCCTCGCCGACGTCGTCGAGGGCGCCGAGACCGCGGGGCACGCCCCGCCCGTAGTGCCCGACGAGGAGCAGGAGGCGCTCACCCGCGAGATCGCGCCGCTGGTCCACGAGAAGGTCGAGGTGCTGGCCGACGTCATCCCGATGGCCGGCTGGTTCTTCACGCCGCTCGCCTTCGCGCCGGAGGCGCTCGAGCGGCTCCAGGGCACGGCGGGAGCGGCGGAGACGCTCACGGCCGCCGCCGCCGGCCTCCGCGCCCTCGAGCAGTGGGACGTACCGGCTATCGAGACGCTCGTGCGCGACCTGCCGCCGACGCTGGAGCTCAAGCCTAAAGCCGTGTTCGCCGCTCTCCGCCTCGGGATGAGCGGCCAGAGCGTCACGCCGGGGCTCTTCGAGAGCCTCTGGGTGCTGGGCCGCGATCAGGCCGTCGGCCGGCTCGAACAAGCGGCCGGGCTGCTCGAGCGGCTTTAGTCCACGAGCACGAGGGCGAAAAAGCGATATTCGTCGCCCTCGTCCCTCACGACCTCGATCGTCCGACCGGCGTTGCGGACCGTCGTAAAGACGTCGACGCCGAGGCCCTCCATGGACGGACGCGCCTTCTCCGGCGTCGGGCAGTCCTTGCCTTTCGCGCAGGACTCGCAGAGGTCGCAGGGCCCTGCGCCCAGCATCCACGCCTTGTGGTGGCCGGCGAGGAAGAGGTCACGCTCCAGCGCCAGTGCTGCATCGTTGATGCGGCGCGACTCCGGGTCGCTGTTCTCGGCGCCGACGATCGGGCCCACCTCGAGCAGCACGGCGCGACGGTACTCACCGAGGAGCCGCAGCGTCGTCTCGATGGGCGGCAGGTTAGGCGGGCAGGTCTTGTGCTGACCGGGCTCGTCGCAGCCGAAGAGGCACTTCATGCGCACCCACTCGGCGGCGATCACGTCTTCGGCGGCCATGATCGTCGCCGCGTCGACGCCGAGCTGCAACGCGCGCTGGCACCAGGCCTCGGGGCGGTTCAGGTCCATGCGCTACCTCCCTGTGGGGGCTGGTCTGATGGCGGTTCGGCGGGAGCAGGCTGAACGGGTTCGGCGGGAACGGGCTGAGCGGGGCCGGACGGTTGGGAGATGGTCGCGGCGGCCTCGGCGGCGGCATCCGCCGCCGCGTGAGCCGCGGCCGTCTCCGCGCGTAGAGCCGCAGTCTCGTCAACGGCTTCGGCGCTCGCTGCGGGGCGCGCCGTCGCGTCGCCGGCCTCGGCGACCGCGGTCGTGTCATCAGTCCCAGCCCTCGACGCCACCTCGTTCACCGCCGCCTCGGCAATGCCCGCCTCGGCCTTGCGCTGCTTGCGCGATACTCTCGCGGGGACGACGCCGGCCAGCCGGTCCACGGTCGCCGTCAGGTCGATGAGCTTGCGGAGCGTCGCGTCCGGCGGCGGAGCCCCCTCCGGGAACCGCCGCTTCGTCGGGTTGTACCAGATGGTCCTCAGGCCGGCGCGCTGGGCGCCGGCGATGTCGTTGGTGGTGCTGTCGCCGACCATCACGGCGCGCCGCGGGTCGAGTGGCACGCCGGCCGCGCCGTTGCGCAGCAGGGCGGCGCGGTAGAAGGCGTAGTGCGGCTTGCGGTCGCCGACGTCGGCCGACGAGATGACGTCGTCGATGAGCTCGTCGAGGCCCACGCGGGCGAGTGCCAGGCGCACGTCGCTCGCCGGCGAGTCCTGGGCGTTGGTGGCGACGACGATGCGGTAGCGGGCGCGCAGGCTGCGCAGCGCCACCTGTGCGCCGGCCTCGGCCTCGATCGTCTCCCAGTCCTTCATCGGGCCCTCGCGCATGCCGTTGTCGACCATGAGCGTGTTGCCCCAGTCGATGAAGACGACGTCGATCGGCGCCGGGCTCTTGACGCGAAGCACGGCGGTGGCGCCGTTCGCGGGCGGAGCGCCGGCGATGGCCTCGTCCGCCCGCGCCGCCGCCGCCTCCTCTGGCGTCGGCCACGGCATCATCAGACGCACGGCCAGAGCGACGGCCACGCCGAGCGCCAGGCCCGCCGCGACGTCGGACGGCCAGTGCACACCGAGGTACACGCGCGACGTGGCCATGACGAGTGAGAACAGCGCCGCGAGCACGAGTGCGGGCCAGCGCCAGCGCGTCGGCCAGGCGATCACGGCGAGCGCGGCGGCGATCGCCGTCGCCGTCATCGTGTGCCCGCTCGGGAAGGCGTAGAGCGATGCCTTGACCACCGGCTCAAAGCCGGGCGGCTGGCGCTGAAAGACCAGCTTGAGGATGAGATTCAGCGTCAGCGAGACCCCGACCGTCGCCGCGATGAACACCGCCTGGACCATTCTCCCCGTCCACCACAGCACACCGATGAGGACCGCGACGGCGATGCCCAACACCCACCAGCGACCCAGGTGGTCGAGCGCGACAGCGACGTCGGTGAGCGGCGCGCGCCGGTGGACCTCGAACCACGTGAGGACGCGTCCGTCGAGCCCGCCGCCGGCGCGGGCACGCACCAGGACGGCAACGACGACGAACACGAGGAGGGCGGCCACCGCGACGATCAAAAAGAGGCGCCGCTGGCGGTCGGGAGCGGGCTTTTCGTCAGCAGCCGGCACAGGTGATCCCCCCCAGCGCCTCGGGCAGCTCGTCGAAGT
>JBBQFA010000161.1:0-6250 GCA_038321515.1 Thermoleophilia bacterium
CTCCCCATCGTCTTCCCCCAGCCCCTCTCCCAAGCCGAGCCCGACCACCGCAACCGCCGTCTCCATCACCAGCGGCGGCGACGTCATCGGTGGTTTCGGCGTCAGCGGCGTGGTCGGTAGCATGGGTAGCGGGCTGTTCAAGAGCATCGCTCCCTCGTTCGAGAAGAGCGACTTCGGGTTCGTGAACCTGGAGTCGCCGCTCACCTACGGCGGCGACCCCCAGGCCTGGAAGGACGTCGTCATCAAGGGCAACCCGGCGCTCGCGCCCGCCATGGCCAAGAGCGGCATCAACGTCGTCACCATGGCCAACAACCACGCCGGCGACATGGGCGACAGCGGTCTGCTCGACAGCATCAAATACTGCAAGAAGAGCGGCATCGCCGTCGTCGGCGCCGGCCGGAACCTCATGGAGGCGCAGGCCGGTGTCGTCCTCAAGACCAAGGATGGCATCAAGGTCGCCTTTCTCGGTTTCTCGGACGTCCTCCCGGCCGGCTACCCGGCGACGTCGAGCAGCCCCGGTACGTCGCCGGGCCGCGCCAACATCAGCGCCGTCAAGAAGGCTGTCCGAGCCGCGAAGAAGAAGGCAGACTATGTCGTGGTCGGCTGGCACTGGAACCTCGAGTACAAGCGCGCCCCGAGCGCGCTCGAGATGAGCGAGGGCAAGACCGCTATCGATGCTGGGGCGGACCTGGTGATCGCGCACCACCCGCACCTGCTCGACGGCGTGCAGGCCTACCACGGCGGGCTGATCTGCTACAGCCTCGGCAACCTGGTCTTCAGCGGCTTCAGCGGCGAGACTGCCGAGACGGTGCTCGTTCGCGCCAAGGTCTCGAAGCATGGCATCGACGCGCAGTTGATCCCCGTGGTCGGCGGCGGCTCGGGCGTCCCGTACCTGGCGAGAGGGTCGCGCGCCGAGAGCATCCTGCAGCGTGTGAAGGGCTTCTCCGCGGCGCTCGGCACGAAGGTGAAGCTCGCCGACGGCAAGGGCTACGTCCACATCAAGCGCTGAGCGCCTTGACCCTCGTCGTCTGCCCCAACCTCGCCATCGACCGGATGCTCGCGGCCGACGCGGTGCGGCCCGGCGGCATGACGCGCTGCCGGGCGCTGCGCACGCAGGCCGGCGGCAAGGGAGCCAACGTGCTGCGCGCCCTGAAGGCGCTGGGCGGCGGCGGCGTACTCGCCGGGTTCGCCGCCGGTCGCGGCGGTGTCCTCATCGCCGAGCTCGCGCGCGAGGAAAAGCTCGAAATCGAGCTGGTCGTCACCGGCGGGGAGGCGCGCGTCTCGACCGTCGTCCTCGGGGACGACGGTTCGGTCACGCGCCTGTACGAGCTCGGGCCCGAGATCGGGCCCGCGGACGAGCGCACTCTCACCCGTCTCGTTGCGGCGCGCCGCGCAGTCGACGGCGAGTGGGCGGTGATCAGCGGAGCGGCGCCTCCGGGCGCCTCAGCCGGGTTCTACGCCGCCCTCGTCCGTAAGGCGCGAGGAGCCGGCTACCGGACGCTCGTGGACGCCACCGACGAGCAGCTGACCGGCGCCCTCGCCGAGCGGCCGGACCTGGTGAAGGTGAACCTGGCCGAAGCCTGCTCCGCCGTCGGCCGGCCCGACGCGCACTGCGAAGACGAGAAGCGCGCGTCGCAGCTAGAGCTCGTCTCGGAGGGCATCGAGCTCTCTCATCGGCTGGTCGCGGCCGGCGCCGTCGACGCCGTCGTCACGCTCGGCGCCGCAGGCGCCGCGGCCGTCCTCGGCGGCCGCGAGTGGCACGTACGCACGCCGGAGATCACGGCCGTGAACCCGGTCGGCTCCGGCGACTGCTTCGCCGCCGGCCTGGCACTGGCGCTCGGCCGCGGCGAGGAGCCCGAGGCGGCGCTGCGCCTGGCGGCCGGCGCCGCCGCCGCCAACGCCACGTCGCCGTTCAATGGTGATGTGGACCCGGCGCTCGCGCGTCGATTGGCGGCCGAGGCCGTCGTGGCCCTACACTGAGGCAGCAATGCGCCCCATCCTCTTCCAGATCGGCGACTTCACCTTCTACAGCTTCGGCCTCATGGCCGCGCTGGCGCTCATCGTGCCCGGGCTCGGCATCGTGCGCCCGCTCCTCAGGCGCCGCGGAGTACCCGGCGAGTTCGCCTACGAGATGATCATCGCGGCCGGCCTCGGCGGCTTCGTCGGCGCCCGCATCTACTACCTCATCGAGAATTACGCGGCGCTGAGGGCCGAGTTCTGGCAGGTGGCCTTCGGCGGCGTCGGCTTCGTGTGGTACGGCGGCCTCATCGGCGGCTTCGTCGCCGTCGTGCTCTGGACGCTCGTGCGCCGATTCCCTCTCGACATCGTCGCCAATGCCGTGGCTCCCGCGGTCGCCATGGGCTACGCCATCGGGCGCGTCGGCTGTCAGCTTGCCGGCGACGGCGACTACGGCCGGCCCAGCGACCTGCCGTGGGCGATGGGCTACCCGAACGGTACCGTGCCGACCCCGCCGGGCGTCACCGTCCACCCCACGCCGATCTACGAGGTCATCGCCATGGCCTTCGTCGTCTGGATCCTCTGGCGCCTGGCCACGCGCTACGAGAAGTCCGGCTGGTGGACGTTCGGCTGGTTCCTGATCCTCTCCGGCGCCGAGCGCTTCCTGGTCGAGTTCGTGCGCCGCAACCCGATTTGGTTCGGGCACCTGACGCAGCCGCAGTGGGTCAGCATCGTCAGCGTTCTGATCGGAATCGTGCTGGTGCTGGCGCTGCAGAAGCGGCCGGCGGTGCGGCGGTGCGGCGGACAGTGATCTACACCAGCACGAGGTCGACGTCGGCGTAGTCGTGCACGACGACGTTGCGCATGCCGATCATCTGGCGCCACGGAATACTCGGACCTGCCCATCCCCTTCGCTCAGGCTGCTGTGAGGGATCGATAGCACAAGCTCCAAGCGGGAGGCCCCCGTTGACCAGCACTTTGCTCGTCCGGCATTCCGTCCGGGGTCGCCGGAGCTTCTCTGCTGGCCGCTTGCCCGAAGCGGTGTGGTGACAAGCCCGGCGGCTCCGCGCGTGGCCGCTACGTGCCCGCGCGCACGGCGTCGCAGAGATCGAGGAGATGGTCTTCCAGCCGCCAGGCGTAGGAGCGCTGAACCGCTTCCGGCAGGCGCCCCTGGAGGCAGTCCCAGGCCCCAAGCAGATTGGGCAAAGCGGCGGCCTGCGCAAGCAGTCTGCCCATCCGCGGCAGGGTCCGTGGACCCTGCCCTACGTCACGGATTCCCGAGGGCCAAGGGATCAAGGGCTGAGCAGCGGCACGAGTACGAGGTCGGTCTGGGGAAAGTCGTCGCCGACGGCCAGCAAAGCCTGCTGGCTGAGCTTGGCGACGGCGTACGTCATGCAGTCTCCGAAGTTGAGCGCTGCCGGGTGCCTGCCTTTGCCGAAACGCATGAACGCATCGGTGGCCTCCGCCCAGTGCTGCTCGGAGAACGGCACGACGACGATGCCGAACTCCTGCAGCAGGCGACCGAGGACGGGCATGGGGTCGCGCCCGAGCCGGCCGCCCAACACAAGTGAGACCTCGGTGATGGTGGGCGCGCCGATGCCTACGGCATCGGCGCTCTGCAGACGCTCCTCGACGACCTCTCCCGCCGGCTCGGCGAAAATCATGGCCAACAAGGCGGACGCGTCGACGATCACGCCGCTCACACGCCTTGCGGGCCGTAGCCGAGGATCTGCTCGCGCTCGGCCTTGTCCGGCGCCTTGCCGAGCTGATCCGCCGGTATCACGGCCCACACCTCTCGCTCCAGGAAGCGCCGCAGGCGGCGCCGGCGTGCGTCTGGAGTGACGCGCAGCGCCAGCCTGTCGCGGCGCTCGCGCAGGGACTGACGGATGGCCTGTGTCTTGCTTTCGCCGGTCATCTGGGCCAACTCCGTGGCCAGCCGCTCGGCCTCGTCATTCTTGATCGTCAAGCCCACGACCCCTCCCCTCTCCATGATGCATTCCGCTAAGTCCACGAATGAGTGTACCACCAAGATGTAGCCAGCACATCAATATGTAAACCACACGGGTGACGGTGAACTCGCTGAACAGACGGTGTCCATTGCAGAACTGCCAGCCGCAGGCGGCGCCCCTTGCAGGCGGGGGGATCGTAGCCACCGCCTGATTGACGGCCAAGACCAGACACCGTAGGTCATGGCGATGATGGGCAGTGACGTGTGTTCAGGCATCCTTCAGAAGGATCGCCGACAGGGGGCATGCCCCCGATGCCCCGGCGCAGAACTCGGATCACGCCCCATGCCTGGCCCATTCGAGCGCCGTGCCCTACGAAGCCCAAGGGCGAGGCGCGGAGACGCAGTCTCCGCCGGCTCAGCCGGCCTCAGCGCCGCATGGCACGAGCAGCAGCGCGCAGGGCGCCGTCTCGAGAAGCTCTTTGATCACAGCGCCATGACCGGCCGCGAACGTACCGCTCCAGGACAGCACGAGAAGGTCGGCATTCAGCTTGGCCGCCTCCTCGGCGATGACCCGGGCCGGCTCACCGACGCGCACGGAGACGCGATGGCGGCCGCCAAAGGGACACGCTGAGAAGCGCATCGTGAACTCTTCCTGCCACGCACCCCACTCGTAGTGCTCCTGGTCCATCATGCGCGGCGCGGGCAGGCTGCCCGCCTCCGCGGGCGTGTCGCCGGTGACAACGTGCAGCATCACGATCTCGCGGCCGCGCTTGCAGAAGGCGTCGTCGGCGGCCTTCATCGCCGCCGAGGCCGATGGACTGCCCTCGAGGGGGACGAGGAGGCGCCGCAGACCGGTGAGCGGGCGCGTGCCCGGCCTCACCAGCAACAACGGCGCATGAGCGCCGCCGAGGATCGCCTCGGCCACATGGCCGATGCCGGGCTCGGAGGCCCCGCCGGCGAGCGAACGCAGGCCGATGGCGAAGGCGTCGATGCCCTCACCGCCTACGAGGACGCCGAGCGCCGCGGCCGGGTCGCCCTCGAGTTCGGTGAGCTCGAGGCCGTCGAGCTCGGCGCTGCCGGGGACGCCGGCGCCGGGTTCGCGTACGTGGACGACACGCGGGTGCCACCCGGCGGCGCCCGCGAGCACGCGCGCCGTGGCTACCAGCTCCGCGTCGGCGAGCGCGTCGGAGACGGCGATGAGCAGCGTCATGACGCGGCCTCCTCTCGGCTTGTGGCGAGTCTCGGCGGAGTCACTCCACGACCTCCTGCCATGCCTGTCCGTCGAGACGCCGCAGACGGTGCTCGCCGGGACGGAACCTGCGCTCCTCCCCGTCGAGCAACAGCGTGAGCGACGCCTTCTCCACGTGTATACCCACCTCGACGCCACCCTTGCGGCGGCGCAGGTCGAAGCGCACGCGGGCGCCGCGGAACCGCAGCGGCAGCCGCACCCGCTTCCAGTCCTTCGGCAGATGCGGGTCGAGTTGCAGCGCCTCGCCGCGGCGCATCAGGCCACAGAAGCCCATCACGGCCGCTTGCCACAGGCCACCCATGGTGGCCATGTGCAGGCCGGCGGCGGCGTTGCCCATGTTGTCGGCGAGGTCGATGGCGGCGGCCATCTTGAAGTACTCCGTCGCCTCCGCCACGTCACCGAGCCGCGCCGCCACGGCGGCGTGGATGCCGGGGCTCAGCGAGCTGCCGTGGCAGGTGATCGGCTCGTAGTAGTCGTAGTTGGCGCGCGTCGTCACGTCGTCGATCTCGTCGGCGAGCACGTGGCAGAGCATGACCGTGTCCGCCTGCTTCACGACCTTGCTCACCAGCGTGACGTCGCGGCCGAGCAGGAAGTCGGCGGCCATCGGCCGCGGGCGGATCTTCTCGAGCGGCACGTCGGCCAGGTCGTAAAAGCCGGCGAACTGCTCGTAGAGCAGCGTCTCCGGGTCGTAGCCGTCGGCCAATCCGTCGATCACCTTGCGCCACCCAAACAGCTCGGTCACCGTCAGCTCCATGCGCGCCTGCAGTTCCTCGGCGTAGCCCGAGTCCACCTTCTCGAGCCAGGCGATGGCCTCGAGCGCATGACGGATGTTCCAGCGCGCGAGCACATTGGTGAACGCATTGTCGTCCACGCCCTCGTGATACTCGTCCGGGCCGACCACGACGCGGATGTGGTAGCGGCCCTTTTCGTCAACGGCGGACCGCGAGACCCAGAACCGCGCCGTCTCGAGCATCATCTCGACGCCCATGCTCGCCATGAAGGCGTCGTCGCCGGTCGCCTTCCAGTACTCCCACGTGCCCCAGGCGACATCGGCCGAGATGTGGTGCTCCATGAGGCCGGAGAGGATGGGGACCATC
>JBBQFA010000162.1:0-6221 GCA_038321515.1 Thermoleophilia bacterium
CCGGCGGCCCGCCCGGGAGGTCGCAGTGCGGGCCGACCTCGACCGCCTCGCCCAGGGCGTCTCCGGCGGCCGGGCCGTCGGGCAGACACACCGGTGCTTCGCACGTGCCTGCCTGAAGCTGCCGACGTCTCAGCGCCCAGAAGGTGCCGGCGGCCGTGGCCAGGGCGGCGACGCCGCCGACCGCCACCGCCCAGCGCACCCCGAACCCGCGAGCGATGAGACCGGTGAGCGGCCCGCCGATGGGTGTGCTGCCGAGAAAGAGCACGGCCCAGAGCGCCATCACGCGGCCGCGCATCGCTCCGTCGGCGTTGACCTGCAGCAATGCGTTCACCGTGCTGATGAACAGCACGCCGGCGGCGCCGAGTGGCACGAGCAGCGCGAGGCCGACGTAGTAGCTCGGCGCCACGGCGAGCCCCAGCGTGACGACGCCGAAGGCGAAGACGCTGGCGACGAGGAGGCGGCGCGACGGATGCGCCCTGCTCGCCATGAGCAGGGCGCCGGCGAGCGCGCCGGCACCCATCGCCGCGGAGAGGGCGCCGTAGGCGCCGCCGCCGCGGCCGAACGCGTCTTTGGTCAACAGCGGCAGCACGACCGAGTAGTTGTAGGCGAGCGTGCTGACGACGGCCATCATCACCAGCGGGATGCGCAGCTCCGGCGTGCGCCACACGTAGCGCAGACCGGCGCGCACCTGCCCGGGTTCGCGCAGTACCGGCTTGCTGCCCTGAAGCTCGGCCGTACGCATGATCGCGAACGCGACGATGACGGCGATGAACGATGCCGCGTTGACGAAGAAGCACGCGGCCACCCCGATGCCGGCGATGAGCACGCCGCCGATCGCCGGCCCGATGATCCGCGACGAATTGATGATCACGGAGTTCAGCCCCACGGCGTTGGCGAGGTCGTCGCGGCCGACCATCTCGTAGACGAAGCTCTGGCGCGACGGCAGGTCGAGGGCGGTGACGACGCCCGTGAGCCCAGCGAGCACCCAGATCATCCAGACGGTGACGACATCGGTGACCGCGAGGATGCCGAGCACGAGGGCGAGGGTGGCCGCCAGGGACTGGGTGGTGATGAGCAGCTTGCGTTTGTCGACGCGGTCGGCCAACGCCCCCGCCCAGGCACCGAGCACGAGCACCGGCCCGAACTGGAGCCCGACGGTGATACCCAGGTCGACACCGCTGCTGGTGAGCTGCAGTACCAGCCAGCCCTGCGCCACCGACTGCATCCAGGTGCCGCTCATCGACACGACCTGGCTGAAGAAGAACAGCCGGTAGTTGTAAATGCGCAGCGAACGGAAGGTGCGGCGCAGCAGGCCCGGCCGCGGCTCCGTCGCGGCCGTCCCGGATCCTCCGGAGAGCGGCGAGCTCATCGGCGCGTTTGTGCCCGGGGCACCAGCGCCGTCACGCGCGCCGCAGGTACACCTGGTCGGCGCGGGAGACGACGTTGACGCCCGCGCCGGCCGCCTCCGCCGCCTTGCGCAGACCGAGCGCCAGCGCCTGCGGCTTGCGCCCCGGCATCTCGACCAGTGCCGAGGGCAGACCGGAGGCGGCGAAGTCGGCGACGGCCTCGGCGTAGACACCCAGGCCGCGGCCGCGCCGCGGCGGCACGTCGGCGGGGACGAGCTTGTACGGCTTCGTCGTGCGCGGCATGGGCGGGCACCTCCACTTAGCGTCTTCAGGGCGCCGCGCGGGCGCGCGGCGTGCACCCCCGAGTCTACGCCACCCGCGGCGCGGGAACAGCATCGGCAGAGGAGAGCCGGCCGGACGCGGGACGCCACGTCGCCGCGTCGGCCTTGACGCGAGCGCGCCGAGCGACGAACCTCGTGCCAGTGATCGCGAGGCCACGAGCGGGGCGCACCTCCGCCGAGGCTGGGACTCGGAGGGGGAAGCGATGAAGAAGCTCATCAACCGGCCGGAAGACGTCGTGAAGGAGGAGCTGGCGGGTATCGCGCTGGCGCACGCGGGCAGGCTGCTCGTACACACCGACCCGCTCTACATCGTCCGTGCGGACGCGCCCGTCAAGGGCAAGGTGACGATCGTCTCGGGCGGCGGCTCCGGCCACGAGCCGATGCACGGCGGCTTCGTCGGCAGGGGCATGCTCGACGCCGCCTGCCCCGGCGAGGTGTTCACGTCGCCGACACCCGACCAGATGCTCGCGGCGACGCAGGCCGCGGACGGCGGCGCCGGGGTGCTGCACATCGTGACCAACTACACCGGTGACGTCATGAACTTCGAGATGGCCGCCGAGATGGCCGCCGACGAGGGGCTCCAGGTGGAGCAGGTCGTGATCGACGACGACGTGGCCGTACGCGACAGCCTGTTCACGGCGGGGCGCCGCGGCGTCGGCGGCACCGTGATCGCGGAGAAGATCTGTGGGGCGGCGGCTGAGGAGGGGCGGCCGCTGGCAGAGGTGGCCGGCCTCTGCCGTACCGTCAACGCGAGCGTCCGCAGCATGGGCATGGCGCTCACCTCCTGCACCACGCCGATGGCGGGCAGGCCCACGTTCGAGCTCGGCGCTGACGAGATGGAGATCGGCATCGGCGTGCACGGAGAGCCGGGCCGGGAGCGGCGCCCGATCACGCCCGCGAGCGACATCGTCACAACCCTGGCCGCGGCCGTCGTCGAGGACCTGCCGTTCGCCGCCGGCGACCGCGTGCTGGCCTTCGTGAACGGCATGGGAGGCACCCCGCTCATGGAGCTGTACATCGTCTACGCCGAGCTGCACCGGTTCCTCGAAGGCCGGGGTATCACGATCGCCCGCAACCTCGTCGGCTCCTACTTCACCTCGCTCGACATGGCGGGGTGCTCGATCACGCTGCTGCGGCTCGACGACGACCTCACGGCGCTCTGGGACGCGCCGGTCGACACTCCCGGCCTGCGGTGGGGCGCATGAGCGAGACCATCACCCAGGCGTGCGTGGTCACGTGGCTGCGCACCTACGCCGACGTCGTGGCGCGGGAGCGCGACCACCTCACGGACCTCGACGCGGCGATCGGCGACGCCGACCACGGCATCAACATGGACCGCGGCATGCAGGCCGTGGCCGGCAAGCTGCGCGAAGCGGATGAGGCCACCGCGGATGTGGGCGCCGCGACCGCCACCGGCGGGGCCGTACCGGGTGGCGTCGGCGCGCTGCTCAAGACGGTCGGAATGACGCTGGTCTCGACCGTCGGGGGCGCGGCAGGGCCGCTCTACGGGACGCTCTTCCTGCGCATGGGGGCGGCGGCGGGCGACCGGCCCGAGCTGACGCTGCCGGAGTGGACGGCGGCTCTGGATGCCGGAGTGAAGGGCGTGCAGGCCCGCGGCAAGGCCGAGATCGAAGACAAGACGATGATCGACGCGCTGCTGCCGGCGGCGGAGACGCTTCGCGCCGTCGCTGCTTCGGGTTCGCCCCTGGCCGATGCCCTGAGGGCATCGGCGAACGCCGCCGAGCAGGGCATGCAAGCGACGATCCCGCTGGTGGCCCGCAAGGGCCGGGCCAGCTACCTGGGCGAGCGCAGCGCCGGGCACCAGGATCCGGGAGCGACGTCGTCCTGGCTGCTGCTGAAGACGGCGGCGGAGACGCTGGCCGCGGACGACCGCAGCGAGGCGGGCGCCGCGTGATCGGACTCGTCCTCGTCAGCCACAGCGCCAAGCTCGCCGAGGGCGTGGCGGAACTGGCCGCCCAGATGGCGGGCCCGGCCGTGCGCATCGCGGTTGCCGGCGGCCTTGACCTGCCCGGCCGGCCGCTGGGCACCGACGCGGTGCTCGTGACGAAGGCCGTCGACGACGTGTGGTCCGACGACGGCGTGCTGGTGCTCATGGACCTCGGCAGCGCCGTGCTCTCGGCCGAACTGGCGCTCGACCTGCTGCCGGAGGAGCGGCGCGGCCGCGTGCTGCTCACGGAGGCGCCGCTCGTCGAGGGAGCCGTCGCCGCGGCCGTGGCCGCCGGTCTCGGCGAGCCCCTGGAGACGGTCGCCGCGGAGGCGCTCGGGGGGCTGGCGGCCAAGGCCGCGCAGCTGGCGCCCGCCGCGGCGCGGCCGACGACGCCGCCGCCTGCGGACGAGTCGGCCGAGGTGGTCCCCCAGCCGGATCTGCGGCTCACGATCCCTAACCGGCTCGGGCTGCACGCCCGGCCGGCCGCGGCGCTCGTGCGCACCGCCGCAGCCTTCGACGCCGGGGTGACGGTCGCCAGGGCCGGATCGGGCCGCGGGCCGGTGAGCGCACGCAGCCTCAACGCCGTGGCGACGCTGGGCCTCCGCCAAGGCGACGAGCTGCTGGTGCAGGCATCCGGGCCGCAAGCGGCCGAGGCGCTGGCGGCCATCCGCCGCCTGGCGGCAGAACGCTTCGGCGAGCCGGCGGAGGCGGAATCCGCGGAGGCGAGCGGCGGCGGCGCGCTTCCCACCGCGCCCACCGCGCCAACTACGCCCATGGGCATGCCCGGCGCCGGCGCGGCGGAGACGACGCCCCCCACGGGCACGGCCGCACCGCCGCCGGCTCCCGGATCCGTGCTGCAGGGGCTCCCGGCCTCACCGGGCATCGCGGTCGGCGCGGCGCGGCATCTACAGGCCGTGCCCATCGCGATCCCCGACGCGCCCGCCGCCGACCCAGCCGTGGAGTGGGCCGCCCTCACGAGGGCCCTCGCCGCCACCGCGGCCGACCTGCGGCGCACAAGCGAGACGGTCGCCGACCGCGCCGGTAAGGACGGGGCGGCGATCTTCGCCGCTCATGAGCTGTTCCTGCAGGACGAAGCGCTCCTGTCGCCGGCGCACGACGGGGTCTTTTGCGATGGTACGACCGCCGCCCGCTCCTGGGCCGACGCCGTGTCTGCCGCCGCGGCCGTGTGGGACGCGCTCGACGATCCGTATCAGCGGGCGCGCGCCGCGGACCTGCGCGACGTCGGCGACCAGGTCCTGCGCCACCTCCTCGGCCCGCCGTCCGAAGTGGCTCCGGCGGCTGCGGGCATCGTCCTGGCGGCCGAGCTTTCACCCGCCGAGACCGCCGGCCTCGACCGCGCACTGGTCCGTGCCGTGGCCTGCGCGCGCGGCGGCCCTACCTCGCACGCGGCGATCCTGGCACGGTCGCTCGGGATCCCGGCGGTGGTCGGCCTGGGCGACGCGCTTCTCGGCGTGGCGGAAGGTACGATGCTGGCGCTCGACGGCGAGACCGGCGCGGTCACCGTCGACCCGTCGCCCGTTGCCGTGCGAGCGGCGGAGGACCGACGCGCGGTCTGGGCGCACCACGAGGCCGACGCCCGCGGACGCGCGCGCGAGCCCGCCGTGACCCGGGACGGGAGCGTCGTGCACGTCGCGGCGAACATCGCGGGGCCGCGGGATGCGCCGGCGGCCGTTGCCGCCGGCGCCGACGGCGTCGGGCTTCTGCGCACCGAGTTCCTGTTCCTCCAGGCCGATCACCTCCCTGGCGAAGACGAGCAGGAGCGCGCCTATCGCGCGACAGCTGAGGCGCTGGCGGGCCTGCCGCTGACCGTGCGCACCCTTGACGTCGGCGCCGACAAGCAGCTCCCCTATCTCACCCAGGCCCCGGAGCAGAACCCGTTTCTCGGAGTCCGGGGGATACGCCTCGGCCTGAGCCGCCCGGAGCTCCTGCACGTGCAGCTCCGGGCGATCCTCCGGGTAGCCAGGGATCATCCGCTGCGGATCATGTTCCCCATGGTGGCCACGGTGGACGAACTTCTGCAGGCCCGCGAGGTCCTGGATGAGGCGAGGGCGTCGCTGGCCTCCGCCGGCGTGAGCGTGCCCGACAGCGTCGAGGTGGGGATCATGGTCGAGGTCCCCGCAGCGGCGCTGACGGCCGAGGCGTTCGTGCCCCACGTCGACTTCTTCTCGCTGGGCACCAACGACCTGGCCCAGTACACGCTCGCCGCCGAGCGCGGCAACGCCGCGGTGGCAGCGTTCGCCGACCCGCTGCATCCCGCCGTGCTCCGGCTGATCGAGCACACGGCCCGGGCGGCCGCCGCGGGCGGCCGCGAGACGGCCGTGTGCGGCGAGGTGGCCGGCGATCCGCTGGCGATCCCGCTCCTGCTCGGGCTGGGCGTCGGCGAGCTCTCGATGGCGCCGGCCCGGATACCGGCGGCGAAGCAGGCCGTCCGGGCCACGAGCCTGAAGTCCGCTCGCAGGCTTGCGGATGAGGCCCTGAGCGCCGAGTCGGCCGCCGCTGTGCGGCGGCTTTGCGGCGCCCTCCGGCGAGACTAGACCGAGCGCGCCGATGAGGCGCCGGCGGCGC
>JBBQFA010000163.1:0-6151 GCA_038321515.1 Thermoleophilia bacterium
CCGGCGAGCCTTTTTGCATATGGGCAGACCATTTTCTCCAAGAGACAAGTTCATGAGGGACCGGGCCAACGAGGTCCGCATCCGCATCAACGACGGCATCACGGTGCCGCAGGTCCGGCTCGTCGACGAGAAGGGCGAGCAACTCGGCATCCAGTCCATACGGTTCGCTCAGGACTACGCCGCCGAGCAAGGGCTTGACCTGGTCGAGGTGGCCGCGCAAGCGGATCCGCCGGTGTGCCGGGTCATGAACTACAGCAAGTATCGCTACGAGCTCGAGCTCAAGGCGAAGCAGGCGCGCAAGCACCAGAGCCAGATCGTGATCAAAGAGATCAAGTTCCGGCCCAAGGTGGGCGTGCACGACTACGAGACCAAGAGGGGCCACGTGCTGCGCTTTCTGCAGCACAAGGACAAGGTCAAGGTCACGATCATGTTCCGCGGCCGCGAGATGGTCCATCCGGAGCGCGGCGAGCAACTGCTCCTCCGCCTCGCGGAGGATATCAAAGAGTTCGGTGTCATCGAGTCCAAGCCGCTGCAAGACGGGCGCAACATGGTCATGATGCTCGGGCCGGTGAAGTAGCGGGAGGGAGGTGCGTATGCCGAAGATGAAGACCCACAGCGCGTCCAAGAAGCGCTTTCGTCTCACGGGCACGGGCAAGCTGGTCCGTCGCCACGGGATGAAGAGCCACCTCCTGGAGCACAAGAGTTCCAAGCGCAAGCGCGGTTTCCGCAAGGTGTACGACGTCAGCCAGGCTGATTCCAAGGGGATCAAGCGCCTGTTGGGGCTTCGCTGAGCCCACAATAGTTCCAAGGAGTACGAACCATGTCTCGAGTCAAACGAAGCGTCTCCGCGCGCAAGAAGCGCCGCAAGGTCCTCGAGCAGGCGAGGGGCTACCGCGCCACTAAGAACTCCAGTTACAAGCGCGCCAAGGAGCAGGTGCAGCGCAGCGGTCAGTACGCCTACCGCGACCGTCGTGTGCGCAAGCGCGAGTTTCGCCGTCTCTGGATCATCCGCATCAACGCGGGCGCCCGCGAGAACGGCCTCTCGTACAACCAGTTCATGCACGGGCTCCAGCTCGCGCAGATCGA
Organism: Thermoleophilia bacterium; assembly: GCA_038321515.1. Lineage (GTDB taxonomy): Bacteria > Actinomycetota > Thermoleophilia > UBA2241 > UBA2241 > CAIXSE01. The sequence goes on from JBBQFA010000163.1 coordinate 1,087, forward strand.
GCTGGACCGCAAGATCCTTGCCGAGCTCGCCGTGAGCGACCCCAAGTACTTCGCGTCGCTCGTCGAGCAGGCGCGTACGGCCCTCGAAGCGGCCTGAGGCTGAGCGGGGGAGGCGAGTCGCTTGGGGTTTTCGGCGCTCCACTGATCAGCTCGCAGAACGCCCTCGTCAAACGGGCGGCGTCTCTGCGACAGCGCAAGTTCCGCGACCGTGAAGGCGCCTTCTTGGCGGAAGGCGCTGACGTGGTCGCGGCCGGCATCGCGGCCGGCCACCGGCCGCAGGTCGTCTTTCTGCGCGAGGAGGCCGCCGACGAGCTCGGCGAGCGGCTCGGCCTGACGGGCGAAGGCGCGGCTGTACCTGACGGTGCGGCCGCGCCGCCGCCGGCCGCTCCTGCAGCCGCCGGCCCGCCGCCGGCGGTCTTTGTCGTGAGCGACCGCGTCGCGGCGCACATCTCCACGCTGGCCACGGCCGCCGACGCCATGGCCGTCTTCTCGCTTCCCGAGCGTCAGCCGCCGTCGTCGCTGCTCGGATCCGGCGGCCTGTCTGCCGCCGACCTGCTCGTCGTCTACGTCGACGGCGTCCAGGACCCCGGCAACCTGGGCACGCTCGTCCGGGCGGCGGTCGCATTCGGAGCTGCCGCGTTGGTCACTTCGGCCGGCTGCGCCGATCTGTACGGGCCGAAGACCGTCCGCGCCAGCATGGGTGCGCTCTTCGGGCTGCGACTGTTCCCGGAGGTATCTCTCGCCGAGGCGCTCGACCAGCTGCCGGCCGGCGAGGTCTACGGGCTGTCCGCGCGTGACGGTACGCCGCTCCCGGCCGCCGCGTTGCGACGCCCGGCCGTGCTAGCCGTGGGCGCCGAGCGCGGAGGGCTCTCGCGCGCCGTCCGCGCCCAGGTGACGGAGCTTCTGACGATCCCGCTGGCGCCCGCCGTGGCCGGCACCGTCGAGAGTCTCAACGCCGGAGTCGCCGGCGCCATCGCCCTCTACGAGTTCTCGCGCCGCTCCGCCGGCGCCTCCGACGACCCGCCGCGCCCCTCCACGGCGCCCGCGAAAGGATGACCATGGACGACGCACAACTGCAGGAGCTGAGGGAGCATGCCCCCGCGCTCGCGGCGCTTTACCACACAGGGTGCGAGACGATCCTTCACGCCGCCGACGTCGCCGCCCTCGAGCAGGCGCGTGTCGCGACGCTCGGGCGCAAGAGCCCGCTCACCGAGATGCTGCGCTCGATCCCGTCTCTTGCGCCGGAGATGCGCCCGCTGCTCGGCAAGGGCGGCAACCTGGTGCGTCGCGAGTTCGAGGCTCTGGTCGAGGAGCGGGAGTCGGAGCTCAAGATGGCCACGCTCGCCGACTCTCTCGCGCACGAGCACATCGACATCACCCTGCCCGGCCGGCCCTTCCCGGCCGGGCACGAGCACCTCATCAGCCAGACGATGCGCGAGGTCGAGGACATCTTCATAGGGCTGGGCTATCAGATCGCCGAAGGCCCCGAGGTCGAGCTCGACTACTACAACTTCACCGCGCTGAACACGCCGCCGAGCCACCCCGCGCGCTCCGCCCACGACACCTTCTGGATCGTCGAGCAGCGCGAGACGATGCCGGAGGCGGTCATGGACGCCGACCGCGGCGTGCTGCTGCGCACCCACCCGTCTCCCGTGCAGGTGCGTGTCATGGAGCAGCAGCGGCCGCCCGTGTACGTCGTCTGCCTCGGCAAGGTCTACAGGCGCGACTCCGACGCCACGCACACGCCGATGTTCCACCAGGTCGAGGGCCTGGTCGTCGACGAGGGCATCACGCTCGCCGACCTCAAGGGCACCGTGGCGCACTTCACGCGCGAGTTCTTCGGGCCGGACCGCGAGATCCGCGTACGCCCGCACTTCTTCCCGTTCACCGAGCCGAGCATCGAGGTCGACGTGAGCTGCGAGCTCTGCGGCGGTAGGGGCTGCCGCTCGTGCAAGCACTCCGGCTGGCTCGAGATCATGGGCGCCGGCATGGTCGACCCGGCGGTGTACAGCTTCGTCGACTACGACCCCGAGAAGGTCAGCGGCTTCGCCTTCGGCATGGGCGTGGAGCGCATGGCGATGCTTCGGCACGGCATCCCCGACCTGCGCCTGTTCTACGACAACGACGTCCGCTTCCTGCGGCAGTTCTGAGAGGGAGGCGGACACGATGAGAGTACCGTTCAGCTGGATCAAGGAATACGTGGACTGGCGCGGCACCGTCGAGGAGCTCGCCGAAGTGCTCACGACTTCGGGCACCGAGGTCGAAGGCATCGACTGGGTAGGCGCCCCGCGCGACGCCGAGAACCTGAGCCGCTTCGTGGTCGGCAAGGTCCTCAGCCGCGACAAGCATCCCAACGCCGACAAGCTCAGTCTCTGCAAGGTCGAGGTGGGCTTGGCCAACGGCGGCGTCAAGCAGATCGTCTGCGGCGCCGACAACTTCGCGGCCGGCGACACCGTCGCCGTCTCGCTCAGCGGCGCCGTGCTCGAGAGTGGCCTCAAGCTCAAGAAGGCCAACCTGCGCGGCGTCGAGAGTGACGGCATGATGATGAGCGAGCAGGAGCTCGGCTACGAGGAGAAGAGCCCCGGCATCGTCGTCCTGCCGGACGAGTGGATCGCCGGCGCGCCGCTGCAGGACTACCTGCCGGTCAGCGAGGCCGTGCTCGAGCTCGAGCTGACGTCGAACCGGCCGGACTGCTTCAGCATCTATGGCATCGCCCGAGAGGTCGCGGCCGCCGCACGGCTGGAGCTGGCGCCGCCGCCCACCGCCGGGCCGGCGGTGCTGGGCGGCGCTCCGGCGGACGCCGTGATCGCCGTCGAGATCGCCGACCCGGACCTGTGCCCTCGCTACGGTGCGCAGGTCATCCGCGGCGTCAAGGTAGGCGCTTCACCGGCGTGGCTCAAGGCGCGCCTCACGCATGCCGGCATGCGGCCGGTCAGCAACGTCGTCGACGTGACCAACTACGTGATGCTCGGCTGGGGCCAGCCGCTGCACGCCTTCGACGCGAACAAGATCGGTGGCGGCAAGCTCATCGCACGGCGCGCGAAGGCCGGCGAGAAGATCGTCACCCTTGACCAGGTCGAGCGCACGCTCGACGCCGAGATGCTGGTGATCGCCGACGCCGAGCGGCCGCTGGTCATCGCCGGCGTGTTCGGCAGCGTCGACGCCGAGGTGGACGATCAGACGACCGACCTGGTGCTCGAGGCCGCCAACTTCAGCGGTCCCAGCATCCTGCGCACCGAGATGCACACCGGCATCCGCAGTGAGGCCAGCAACCGCTTCGAGAAGGGGATCGACGCGAACCTCGTGCCCGGAGGGCTGGCGTTCGCCTCGCGGCTCCTCGCCGAGCTCTGCGGCGGTACGGTCGCGCCGGGCACCGTCGACGTGGGCGGCGTACCGCCGGCCGCGGTGCCTCTGCGCTACCGGCCGGGGAAGAGCGACGCGCTGCTCGGGTACACCGTTCCGACCGTCGAGCAAGCAGGCATCCTGCGCCGGCTCGAGTGCGAGGTCGACGAGGCCGGAGCGCCTGCGGCCGCCGGCCCGGCCGCTGCGGCCGCCGGCCCACCGGCATCGTCACCAGCCGAGTGGGCGGTCACGCCGCCGGCCTTTCGCCCCGACCTGACCCGCGAGGTCGACCTCATCGAGGAGGTTGGGCGCATCGCCGGGTACGCGCTCGCGCCCGAGACGCTGCCGCGGCACCGTACAGCCGGGGGGCTGACCCAGCCGCAGCAGGTGCGGCGCGCCGTGCGGCGCGCCCTGGCCGGCTGCGGTCTCGACGAAGTCATCACGTACACCTTCATCGCGCCCGATGCTCTGGCGCCTCTGGACCTGCCTCAGGGCGATATCCGCCTCGACCCGATCAAGCTCTCCAACCCGATGAGCGTCGAGCAGTCGGTGATGCGCACGATGCTGCTGCCCGGGCTTCTCGGCGCGGTGCGCGACAACCTCGACAGGTTGAACGAACCGCCGAACCTCTTCGAGATCGGCAAGGTCTACCTATGGGACGAGCCGGTGCCCGCGCCGGCGCACGCGGCCGAGCCCGGCGCGATGCTCCCGCACGAGCCGGAAGTCGTCGGCATCGTCCTCTCCGGCCCCCTCGAGGCCGAGAGCTGGACCGGCGCCGGCCGTCCGACGGACTTCTACACGCTTAAGGGCGCCGTGGACCGCATGCTCGGCGTCGTGGGTCTGCGTCCCGAGTACGGGCCGCTCGGCGAGAGCGCCGTGTACTTCCCGTACCTGCACCCCGGCAAGTCGGCGCTGGTGAGTGTCAACGGCACCGGCGGCACCGGCGTACTTGGGCAACTGCGCCCGGACGTGGCCGCCGCCTACGGGCTGGACGACATCGCCGTGTACGTGGCGTCGGTCAACGGCCGCTTCGTGGAGGCGGCGCTGCGGGCCACGACGTTCGAGGACCTCGGTACCTACCCTCCGGCCTCTCAGGATCTCGCCGTGGTCGTCGGCCGGGACATCCCGGCGGCGGCCGTCGTGGAACAGGCCGGTCGCGCCGGCGGCAAGCTCGTCCGCAGCGTGCGCGTCTTCGACGTCTACGAAGGCGACCAGGTGCCGGCCGACAAACGCTCGCTCGCGCTGCGCGTCGTCATGCGCTCGCCGGAGCGCACGCTGGGCGAGAAGGACATCGCCGGCGTGCGCGCCAAGATCCTCAAGGCGCTGGAACGGGAGTTCGCGGCGACGTTGCGCTGAGCGCCGCCTACACTTCACGGTTGCATACTTTGCATCACGTGAGCCAGCCATTTGCATCATCTGATTCAGTTCGGTATAGTCCGCCGACGATGAGCAGCGCGATCTTCACCAGGTTCGTCCCGCAGACCCGCCTCCCGGCGGGCCTCACGTGCTGCACCGTCCCCCGAGCCCGACGTGCACGACGTGCGCCGGCCGGTGGGCGCCCCCGTCTGCACTAGCTCCCGTAGCTGGCAGCTCTCGCGGACACGCCTCACGCCCTCCGCCGGCGACCATCCTGACTTGCCCGCGTCCATCCCGACGTGCATCCGGAGTGCTTGATGACACCTGTGACCTGCGTTCAGACCAAGACGTCTGCCCCGATCGGCCT
>JBBQFA010000164.1:0-6144 GCA_038321515.1 Thermoleophilia bacterium
GCCGCCGATGAGCCAGCCGACTTGGCTGCCGATGACCGTGACCGTGGGCACCATGGCGTTGCGCAGCACGTGGCCGAAGACGACGCGGCTGCGCGGGACGCCCTTGAGCACGGCGGTGCGGATGTACGGCATGGACAGCACCTGCACTGTGCCGACGCGCGCCATCCGGGCGATGTAGCCGAGCTCCAGGAACATGAGCGGGATGGCCGGCAGGATGAGGTAGTACAGGCGTTCGTAGAAGGGCGCGCCGTCAGGTGGCAGTGCCGTGACCGGCAGCCACTTGAGCCACACGGCGAACACGTAGAGCAGGACGACGCCGCTTACGAACTCGGGGATGACGGTCATCGACAGCGTCGAGACCGTGATGATCCTGTCTAAGGCGCTGTCCCGCCGTAACCCCGAGAACACGCCCAGCGCGATCGACGTGGGCACGATGAGTATCAGCGCGAAGCCGGCGAGGATGAGCGATTTCCACAGCGCCGCCATGACGTAAGGTCGGACGGGCACCTTGAGGACGGGGGATTCTCCCCAGTCGCCGGTCACGAAGTTGCCCGCCCAGGTCGCGTAGCGCACGACCAGAGGTTTGTCGGCGCCGAGCTCGCGGTTGAGCGCGGCGACGTCTGCCGGAGTAGCGTATTGTCCCAGGATGGAGCGCCCCACGTTGCCGGGCAGCACCTCCGCCAGAGCGAAGATCAGGATCGACGCCAGGATGAGCGTCGGTACCATCAGCAGCATCCGCCGCCCGATGAGGCGCAACATCCTGGGACTCTACTTCACGCAGTCTCCGTAGCCGTTCGTCTGCCTCAGGCGGTCATGTAGGCCGCGCTGCAGTCGCAGTAGATGGAGCCCGGACCCTTGATGTTGTACACGTTCTTCTTCTGCGTGCGTGCCTGGCTGATGAAGAACGGCAGCATGATGGGTGTGTCGGTCTGCTGAAGCGTGGACAGCTTGGTGGCCAGTTCGGTGCGCGTCGCCTCGTCGCCCGACGACTGGTACTGGTCGAACGTGGTGGCGAAGTCCTTGTTGTTCCAGTGCGAGGAGCTCCACACGGCGTCGGGCAGCAGCATGGCTGCAGCATAGATGCCCGGAGCCGGCCGGCTGCCCCACTCGACGATCGTCATGGGCGCGACGATCCACGGCGTGGTGCCGTAGTAGTCGGCGTCGCTGCCGGCGTAGAACTCCGTGTAGCTCATCTGGTTGATCTTGACGTTGATGCCGGCCGGCTTGCACTGGTCCTGGATGAGCTGTGCGAGCTGCGGGTTCTCGAGGTACTTGGCGACGGTCAACTCGATGTCCAGCCCGCCTGCGTGGCCGGCGTCGGAGAGGAGCTGCTTGGCCATGTCGTAGTCCTGGGCGCGCGCGGGCGGCGTAGGGCTGCTCGGGAACACCGTCGACTCCCAGAAGGTGTCGGAGCCGAGGTTGCTGCGGCCGTCGTACAGGGCCTTGTTGATGGCGGGACGGTCGAGGCAGTAGGCGACGGCCTGGCCGAGATTGGCGCCGCCGCTCTTCCACGGCTCCTTGGTCTGGTTGAACGCGACCTCGCGGATGCCCGTGCCCGGGTAGATGTCGACGCGGAGGTTGGCATCGCTGAACAGCGCCTGCGCTCCCTGGAACACCGTCTGCGGCTGGCAGTCCACGGCGCCGGACTGCAGCTGCAGGTTCTGCGCCGAGTTGTCCTCGACCATGATGTACTCGAGGCCGTCCAGGTACGGCAGCTGCTGGCCTGAATCGTCCTTGCCCCAGTACGTCGGGTTCTTCTTGAAGGTCGCCTTCTGCTTGGCCGTGTACTGGTCGAGGATGAAGGCACCCGTCCCGACCGGCTTCTTGAGGATGTTGCCGTTGAAGCTCCGCGGCAGGATGGCGCTGTTGTAGTTGCCGTTCGACACTGTGTACGGGAAGTCGGCGTACGGCTTGTCCAGGTTGAACTCGACCGTGCTCGCGTCGACGGCCTTGGTGCTCTTTGGCGAGAGAACGCCGCCCCACTGCGACTTGGCGCCGCCCGAACCACCGTTGGGGTCGAGGAGGCGCTCGACGGTGGTGACCACGTCTTCAGCCTCGAAGGGGCTGCCGTCGTTGAACGTGACACCCGCGCGTAGCTTGAACGTCCAGACGTCGAGCGTGTCGTTCGGCGTCCAGCTCTCGGCGAGCACCGGCTTCAGCGAGTTGTCGTCGTTGAGATTGATGAGGTACTCGAGGAACTGGCTGACGAGGACGATGCCGCCCTGGTCGTAGATGGTGACCGGGTCGGGGTCGGTGATCGGTGCAGGGCCGATCATCTTCAGGGTGCCGCCCATGACCGGCGCCGGCATCCCGGTCGCACTCGGCGACGACGAGCTGGAAGTGCCTTCGCCGCCGCACGCGGCCAGCAGCTGACCAGCGGCGGTCACCGAGAGGCCGAACACGGATGCGCGCACGAGCAGCTGCCTCCGCGTCATCTCGCCCTTCAGTATCTGGTCGACCAGGTGCTGCCCGTACTCCCTCGTGTACTTCTCGCTTGCCATATCGCCACTCCCCCTAGATGAAAGCCTTACGAAACAACACGGACGGCTCCGGCGCCGACTGGCGCCGGGCGGTCCCCGACACATTTGGCTCACCATACACACGTCGCGTCAAGATGGCAACACGGATTGACCGGTTAATTAGCGCGATTGCGGTGCGCTACCGCCAGAAGATTCTGTGAGACGGCTGCAAGGCAGCTAGAAATTCGCAAGCGCGTACGCTTGCCGACATTCGCGAGCTTTGGCGTCGCCTCGAGCGGCACGAGTGACCGAACCAGCTCCGGGTCTCTGGTATGTACCACAAGGCGATATGGTAGCCTGTCGCGAACCCGTCGGCAATACGCGATCGTGGAATGGCCTCGCGCGGCCGCCGCTTCGGCGCGAGAAGGGGGTCAGGGTGGGGAGCACCCGGCGCACACCGGATCGGTCGAGCCCACTGTACCTCTGGCTCGCCGCCCTCTTGCGCGATCAGATCGAGGCCGGCCGGCTGGATCCTCACGGGCCGGTCCCTTCCGAGCGAGTCCTCAGCGAGCAGTATCAGGTCAGCCGCATGACGGCCCGTCACGCCTTGGAGACCCTCACGCGTGAGGGGTATCTGTATCGCAATCCCCGCAGGGGGACGTTCGTGGCCGAGCCGCGGCTGCGATTCAGCGTCGGCAGCTTCACGCGCAACATGACCGAAGCGGACAGAACGCCGGGTACGCAGGTGCTGTCCGCGACGACGCTCTCCCCCGACCCGGTCGTCTCGAAGCTGCTCGGCATCCCGGCCGGGGGCCAGGTCCACCTGCTGCGGCGGCTCCGCACGGCGATGGGTGAGCCGATCGCCATCGAGAACATCCAGTTGTCGGCCGCGCGCTTTCCCGACCTGCTGGAGCACGATCTCACCGGCTCGCTGTGGGCGTTGCTACGTGCGTGCTACGACGTACACCCTGTGAACGCCGACGCCCGCGTCGTGGCCGTGACCGTGGACCGCTTCGAGGCCGAGGCACTGGGAGTGAAGCCGGGCAGCCCCGCCATCGTCCTCACCCGCACCGTGTTCGACGCCGAGGAGACCGTCGTGGAGCTTGCCCGAGACGTCTATCGCGGCGACCGGACGGAGTTCTCCGTGACCGCGCCGGTGGAGGGCGGCGCGGCCTCACCGGCCGCGGGCCCGCCCCCGACATCCGGCAGCTGAACACCCGGCAGGGATGGCTCAAGCGAACCGGGCGCCCTGCTTGCCGAGCTCGGCCTGGACTCGCGCGACGTTGACGCTGCCGGTGCTGCGCCCGTCCCGGAGTGACACAGCCGCGGCCACGCCGGCAGCCTGACCGGTCACGGCGCAGCACATCTGGCTGCGCGTCGCCGCGTGGGAGACCTTGTCGCCGGCCACGCAACGCCCCGCGACCAGGAGGTTCTCGACGCCGCGCGGGACGAGAATGCCGTACGGGACCTGGAAGTAACGGCCCGTGGTGGGCAGGATGAGGTGGCCGTAGCCGTCGATGAACTCCGGGAAGATGCCGACCGAATCCGCGAAGCGGGCCTCGCTGCGCACATCCTGCTCGGTGAGGTCGTAGCGCCCGACGATCTTGCGCGAGTCGCGCGTACCGAGCGTCATGCCGAAGCTGCGCAGCCGGGCGTTCTCGAAACCGGGGGCGAAGCGTCGGAGCGCCTCGATCGCCAGAAGCGCCTGGCGGCGGCCTTCGATCTCCGCCCGCGTCACGTCTCGCACCTCGGTGCAATCGTACCCCCGCATGTACACCACGTTGATGTAGGTGGCGTCTCCCGCGTCGGAGATGCGGCCCCAGGTGCCGCCGATGCTCGTGACGTCCTGCGGGATGACGCCTGCCTGCCGCGCCAGGTCGAAGGGCTCCTGCAGATAGGGGCTGAAGAGCTCGTCCTCCTTGCCGGTCGTACTGACACGCCAGCCCTTACCCCAGTCCGCATAGCGGGGGGCTTGGGCCTCGACGTACTCCAGAAAGCGCCGCCTGTCCACGCCCGCGCACGCGAACGTGACCGTGACCCCCATCATCTCGTCGACCGGCGTCTTTCGGCACTGCGCCCCCGCACGATGGGCGACGTCGGCGTCGCCGGACGCGTCGATGACCCGCTGGGCGAGGATCGCCTGCCGGCCGGACTTGCTCTCGGTCATCACCCCCGTGATGGTCTCGCCGTGCATGATCGGCTCGGCGACGAGGCAGTGCAGCAGCGGCTCTACGCCGGCTTCACGCACGAGCTCATCGGCGACGCACTTGAACATCTCCGGGTCGAGGGCTTCGCTCAGCGACTGGGATTCCGGCTCCGTGCCGCCCATGGCCTTGGCGCGTCGCTCGAACTCGATGCCGATCCCCTCGATGTCGGTGGTCAGCTCGTGCCGGTACCAGGCGATGCTCTCGACGCCGACCTGGGTGATAACGCCCCCGAAGCACCCGTAGCGATCCAGCAGCGTCGTCTGCGCGCCGGCCCGCGCCGCACCAACGGCCGCCGCGAGCCCGCCGGGCCCGCCACCGACGACGAGCACCTCCGTCTCGCACAGCACCGGGGTGACCCGTGCTTCTTCGGTGATAGGCGTCATCGGATCTCCTGTTGCGTGTGTGGCGCGCCTCGTCTTGGCGTCGCGCCTGGACGAGCACCACATCGGGCTCAGGCGCCGCGCTCGCGATAGGCGGCGCCTGTCGGTCTTCTTGCCAGGACTTGACAGCAGTATGGCACACCATTCATGGTACATACCAGCCGCTTGGTACATACCAGCCGGCACCGTCAATCGCAGCAAGTGACCGGGGACGCAATCGGCCAACGAGAGGAACCGCATGACACCCGCTGAGATCGGCATGAGCTCGCACCGCCTGCATCGCCGGTCGGCGCCGCGGACGACGAGAAAGCGCCAGCTCCAGCGGCTCGCGAATGAGGTCTTCGACGTCCTCGTCATCGGCGGCGGGGTGACCGGCTGCGGCGTTGCGCTAGACGCGGCCAGCCGCGGCCTCTCCGTGGCCTTGGTCGAAAAGCGCGACTTCGCGGCGGGGACCTCGAGCCGCTCCAGCAAGCTCATCCACGGAGGCCTGCGCTATCTCGAGCACTTCGACCTCGGGCTGGTGCGCGAGGCGCTGCACGAGCGCCGGCTCCTGGCGGAGAAGCTCGCCCCGCACCTCGTTCACTCCATGCCGCTCTTGTTCCCGCTCAAGCGCGGCGCCTGGGACCGCCTCGTCATGGGCTCCGGCCTGCTCCTCTACGACGGGCTGGCCGGCCTGCACCCGGCCATGCCGCGCCACCGGCACCTTTCGCGCGGCGCCTGCGTGCGCGCCGTGCCCGCGATGCGCGAGGACGCCCTCACCGGCGGCATCCGCTACTTTGACGGGCAGGTCGACGATGCCCGGTTCGCCGTGACGCTCGCCGGCACGGCGTACGCCCACGGCGCGGCCTGCGTCTCCGCCCTTGAGGTCACCGCGTTTCTGCACGAAGGGCCGCGCGTCTCCGGAGTCCGCGTGCGGGACCTCGAGCGCGGCGACGAGTTCGAGGTGCGGGCCCGCGTGATCGTCAACGCCACGGGCGTGTGGACGACCGAGATGGAGCGTCTGGCCGGAGTCGAGGACCCTCTCATCGTCCGGCCCTCCAAGGGCGTGCACATCGTCGTCCCGAAAGCCCGGATCGACTCGACCCTCGCGCTGATCCT
>JBBQFA010000165.1:0-6134 GCA_038321515.1 Thermoleophilia bacterium
GCGGGCCCGGACCACGGCGAGTAGCCGTGCTCGCCCTCGGCGCGCACCCGGTAGAAGTACGTGCGGCCGGCGCGGGCCGTGTCGTCATTGAGCGAGGTCGCATCGGCGGCGGCCGCAAGGATGGTGAGGCCCTTGCGAAAGCCTCCGTCGAGCGCGCGCTCCACCTCGTACGCGATGGCCGGCGGCGGGAAGATCGAGCCCGACCAGGTGAGCGTCACCGATGGACCATCGCCCGCGGTCGCTGTGAGCTTGTCGGGTGTCTGCGGGCTGCCCTGGACGACCAGCGGTCGCACCGTGTGGCTCTCGAGGCCGCCCGGCAGTTGGATGCTCCACGAGGCCTCCCAGCTGAAGTCCGCCGACTCGTTGACGACCTTGCGCGGCGTCGCGCTCAGGGGATCGAGCTGATTGAAGCCTCCGGTCGCGCCGGCCGGGCGTGTCACATCGAGCAACCGGTAGCTGGCGTCGAGCTTGAACGGCAGACGCGGCACCACGGGCCGCAGGGCGATGAGGCACGACTCGAGGGGGTCGACCCTCACCGTGTCCTTCCAGCCGAGCTCGCCCGGGTCGGGCGGGCGCGGGTCGGCGCCGTCGCGCGTCGCCCGCGCCAGCACCTGGACGTTGAAGCCAGAGAAGTGGATGCTGTGCGACTCCGTGCCGTCGTGGGTGATACGCCACACCTGCGTCCCGTCATCCACTCGGGGCGCGGTCGCCTCCGCGGCGCCGGTCACGAACTCCGTGGCGGGGTCGATGGCCGAGTAAGGCACCGCGGTGCGGATGCCGCGGGCCGCCAGTGGAGCCTCCACGCCGAGCGTGGCCGTCTTGCGCCCGTACTGCGGGTCGAACAGCTCGCTGACCATCTTGCCCTGCACAGGCAGGGTCAGCCGGTAGTCGCGGCCGAGCGGTGTGAACGCGACCGCTCCTGCATGCTCGGCCACGAGTTCCGCGGCGGATGTGGTCCCGTAGGCCGCGTCGTAGGCGGCGGCCGGGACCAGGACCGGGTCCTGAGCCGCGGCGTACGCGGCCGGGAGCGCTGCCTGCAACCGCGCGAGATCGAAGGCCGGCGCGGCGGGGCCTTCGACCTGGAACTGCAGGATCGTATGCGTGTTGGGGCCGTAGCCGGGCAGTGTGGTCGGGGCACCCCCGATGGCCGTCAAGTCGGTGTTGCCGGTGAAGTAGTCTACGCGGCTGTCGCCTGCCGGCGCGGGCGCCGGTGCGTCGTTGAAGAGGATGAGCTTGGATCCGCTCGGGACCTGGGAGAAGTCGACGATCACGTCGGCGCGCTCGCCCGGGGCGAGCAGGAGCGTCTTGGCGGAGATGCCGACCACAGCGGGGAGGACGCCCATCTCGGAGTCCTGGGACGTCGGCATCCGCACGATGTAGTTGACGGGCGTGTTGGGCAGAGGGGCCGGCTGTGGGAGCAGACCGCCGTCGTTGCCGATCTGGATCATGGCAGGGCCGGCGGCGCCCGGGTCCGGCACCCCGCCCGGGCGCCGGTCGGTCGGCCAGTTCGCCGGCCAGTCAGGGCTAGAGGACCCCGCGGCGGGCAGCATGCTGACCTCGCCGGAGTCCGTCTGCAGCTCCGGCCTGCCTCCGGGGCCGGTCCGCGCGACCTCGTTGGACACCGCGTAATACAGCTGGAGGTTGAGGTAGCGGTCAACGCAGGCATTGAGGATGCGCAGCCTGTAGGCCTTGCGCTCCACCCTGGCGTAGGGATAGGCGGCGCCGTTGACCAGCATGGTGTCGAAGAAGGCGTTGGGCACCGCCGACGGGTTGGGCGTCCCCGGGTTCTCCTCCGGCTCGTTGGCGATCTTGCCGAAGAGCGGGTTGGGGACGGGGCCGCTCACGGTCTGGTCGTAGTCCGTCCAGTACCAGGGGAGGTAGTCCCATCGACCTTTGGCGTTGACGGTGGCGCTCAGGTTGTAGGCCTCGCTCTCGCTGTGGGTCTGGTTCGGCATGTACACGTGCGGATACCAGAGAGCCCCGAGACCGCCCCAGTGGGCGAGGTCCCAGGTGGGGTCCTGAGCCCTGACCTTGGCGACCGCGGGCACGAACGTCTTGTCCTCGATGATGAGCGGCAGTTCGGCGGCGGGCACGGTGCCGGCCTTGACCGGTGCGTCGATCGCCCGACTGTCGGCGGGCTCGCCGGCGTTGCCGGCGACGAGCTCGTCGTCCACGCCGTCGCCGATCAGATAGGGCGCGACCTCGCCCGCGTACACGCTGAGGCGCGTGAGCCCGAAGGTGTCGTCGTGCAGGTAGAGGAAGCGGGCACTCTGGTCGTTGGGCAAGTAGAGCGTCGTCGCGCCCGGGCCCGGGTCGTTGGTGGCCCTGGGCGTGCCCTTGCGGACCGGCCTGCCCCGGGCGTCGAACCACATGTCGGGCACGGCGGTCAGGCTGGGGCCGGTGGCGTAGGAGGAGCGCTCGCCGGCCGGCGTGACCCACTGGTACTGCGAGCCGCCGCTGATCCACGGAGTGAGCCCGCCATGCAGGGTGAGCGACGCCCGGTTCTGCGGGTAGGTCTCGCCGTCGCCGAGGGGCCCGGCGCCGGCGCCGGTGACGGTGGTGTCGACCGGGAGGAAGAGCTTGCCGGCGTTCCCGGTCGGCAGCTGGTTGACGAACTTGATGCGCACGGGCCGGCCGCGCCGCGCGCGGATCAGCGGCCCGAGGTAGTGGATGCGGGCCGGTTCGACGGTGTTCTGCCCGCCGGCGTCCGTGCCGCGGTTGAGCTGCACATACCCACGCAGCCGGGTCTCGGGCAGGTCGCGGTGGAGCTTTTGCGCGTACTGACGCACGGCGATCTCGTAGTAGTCCGAGCCCGGATAGGTCACCGTGTCGGGCACGGCCACGGGGATGTACTGCCCGAGGTCGTTGGCTGCCGCCGCTCCCACGCCGGGCAGGGAGTCGACGAACTTGCGGATCGGCGGGGTGTTGGCCCAGTTTGCCGTACCGCCGAAGTAGTCGGGCGTGGCGAGCGGGTCGAGCCGAGGCGCGGGAGGCGGCGGCTCGCCGGCCATCTCCTGGCCGGCGCGGGTCGCCGCATTGAAGCGGATGGCCTCCGTGGTGCGCTCGGCCATGAACGCGGCGAGGTCGCGGGTGGTGTAGGAGACGGCTCCGGTGGTGACTCCGGCGTCGAAGGCGGAGGCGCCCGGCGGCGCGACGCCGGCCCGCGGCTCCTTGTCGGAGGAGCACGCCGCCAGCGCGAATCCGAGCGCGGCAACCGCCGCGACGGCGGCCACCGCCGCGCTCAGTCTGCAGAGCCGGCGTTCCAGACGCTCCTCCTTGCTCCGATCTCGGACCTGTCCACGCTGCCCTCGTCCTGCGATAGGGAGGAAACCACTCCGGTTCGTGTCAACGGGCTCCAAACGGTACCATACAATGGCCATGCGCTTTGGGTCACATGGCCCGCTGCAGGCGTCGGAGTCAAGGAGGGGCAGGCGTGAAGGTTCTCGGAGTCGTGATCATCATCGTCGCGCTCGCCATCATCATCGTGCCGCAGTTCACCAACTGCGAGTCCGGTCAGGACAACGCGGCGACCAAGACCATCACGATCACCAAGGTCGGCAGCGCGTCGGCGGCCTCCTCCGCCGGCACGGAGAGTGGCGGCATGCCGGCCGCGGCCAGCTTGCCCTACCGGATGATGAAGTGCTTCTGGTCGGCGCGCGCCGAGATCGCCGTCGGCGTCGCCCTGCTGGTGGTAGGCGCGCTGCTGCTCTTCGCGCGGCGCAAAGACACCACGCGCGCGCTCGGTATCATCGCCGCCGTGCTCGGCGTGCTCACGATCCTCATCCCGACGACCTTCATCGGGACGTGCGCCAACGCCCGGATGGTGTGCAACACCGAGATGAAGCCCACGCTGCTCATCGCCGGCGGCATCACGGTCGCGCTCGGCATCGCCGTACTCGTCATGGGCGAGATGAAGCGCGACAGCGGCGGCACCGGCGCGACCCCCGCGTGAGAGGTCTGTCGGTCTGAGCTCACGTAGTCTCTTCAGGCTCGCACTCACCGGCATCTCGAGCAGCCCGCTGCGCAGCTGGCTGGTCGCCGGCTGCGCCCTGCTGGTGGCCGGGATGGTCCTCTCGACGGTGGTCATCTCGCGCGGCGGCCAGGAGAGCCTGCGCCTGGCGCGTCAGCGCCTGGGCGCGGACGTCGTCGTCGTCCCGCGCGGCGCCGTGACCGGCATCGAGGGCGCGCTGCTGCTCGGCAACGCGACCAACACGTATCTGCCGCGCGGCGTGGTGGGCAACGTCCAGGCGGTCCCCGGCGTGGCCATCGCCTCGCCCCAGCTGTACCTGACGTCCATGGCGAACTCCTCGTGCTGCTCGGTGTCGCTCATGTTCATGTACGCCTTCGACCCGGCCACCGACTTCACGATCGAGCCTTGGCTGAAGGAGAAGTTGGGCCACGACCTTGCTCTCGGGCAGGCGGTCGGCGGCTCGGAGGTGTTCGCCCCCGATGGCAACGACAAGATCAAGCTGTACGGCTACGAGTTCACCCTCGTCGGCAAACTGGAGCCCACCGGCACGAACCTTGACCAGACGTTGTTCATGACCTTCCCGACAGCCTTCGAGATGGAGCGGGTCTCGCAGACCAAGGCCAAGATGGGCCTGCCGGTGCTCGAGAGCTACGTGTCGTCGGTCATGGTCAAGGTGAACCCCGGCGCCGATCGCACCCAGGTCGCCGAGGCGATCACCAAGGCCATCCCCGAGGTCCAGGCCGTGCCGGCGGCCGAGCTGTTCGGCTCGTACGGCACGCAGATCTCGGGCGTCCTGCGCACCCTGGTCGTGATCGTCGTGCTCACCGTCGCTCTCTCGCTGGCGCTCATGGCGGTGGTCTTCTGGATGTCGGTGCACGACCGCAGCCGGCAGATCGGCGTGCTGCGCGCCCTGGGCGCCACCCAGCGCGTCGTGCTGCTGGCGTACATGACCGAGGCCGCCCTGCTCGCCCTGGTGGGCGGACTGGTCGGCGCCGTCCTGGCCACGGCCGCCATGTACCTGTTCCACGACCTGCTGGTCTCGGCGCTCGGCTTCACGATCATGCTGCCTTCGCTCGTGAGTCTGGTCGGCCTGATCGTCGTCGGCCTGATCGTAGCCCTGGCTGTGGCCGCCGCCGCCGCGCTGGTGCCGGCCTTGCGCGCGTCGCGCCAGGAACCGGCCGTCTCGATGAGGGAGTGAGCGCATGACGACGGCAGTCTCACTACGCGGGGTAAGCAAGGCGTACGGCGGCGAGGGCGTGAGGACCTTCGCCGCCCTGCGTGACGTCGACCTCGACATCGAGGTCAACGACTTCCTTGTGATCACCGGTCGCTCGGGCTGCGGCAAGACCACGCTGCTCAACATCGCGACGGGCCTGGCGACACCCACCAGCGGCACCGTGACGGTGGACGGCGTCGAGATCTGGAGCGTCAGCGACGCCGAGCGCAGCGGCCTGCGCAACCGCACCATGGGCTTCGTCTTCCAGTTTCCCAGCCTGCTCCCGGGGCTCTCACTGGAGCAGAACGTGATGCTGCCGCTCGAGTTCAGCCACGAGGAGCACACGGACGCCCGGCCCCGGGCGCAGGAGCTACTCGACTTGGTGGGCCTGAGCCATCGCATGGCGGCGCTGCCGCGCGAGCTCTCGGCCGGCCAGCAGCAGCGGGTGGTCATCGCCCGGGCGCTCATCAACCGGCCGACGCTCCTGCTGGCCGACGAGCCGAGCAGCGACCTGGACGAGGAGACCGAGGCCGAGATCATGGAGATCTTCCGCCGCATCCACGCCGAGCAGGCGCTCACGATCATGATGGTCACGCACGCCCGGCAGCTCGTGGCCTTCGGCACCCGCCATCTGGAGATGGTGGACGGGGCAGTGCGTGAGAACCCCGATCACAAAGGCCCGGCCCGCCCAGCCTGACGCGCCGCCCGCAGCACAAAGCTCAGCACCCAGAGAAAGAGCATGATCGCCTCGGTGGCGACGCAGTAGCTGCAAAACGCGTCCAGGACGATCGCCTGCAGCAGAAACAGCGGGATGATCGCGAGCGCGCCGAGGAAGGCGAGGACCTTGTAGGCGCGCACCACCCAGAGCCGCGCGCCGGTCAGCACGCCGACCCCTAAGTAAAACATGAGGCCGAAGAAGAGCGTGCCGGCCAGTGCCACCGGCACGCC
>JBBQFA010000166.1:0-6122 GCA_038321515.1 Thermoleophilia bacterium
AAACGCGTGGAACAGCCCCATGGCGTTCGAGCCGCCGCCGACGCAGGCGACGAGCTCGTCGGGCAGGTGCCCAAAGCGCTCGCGCACCTGGGCTATGGCCTCGGCACCGATCACGGCCTGGAAGTCGCGGACCATTGCCGGATACGGCGCCGGCCCGGCCACAGAGCCGATGACGTAAAAGGTCCCTCGCAC
Source organism: Thermoleophilia bacterium (assembly GCA_038321515.1). Lineage (GTDB taxonomy): Bacteria > Actinomycetota > Thermoleophilia > UBA2241 > UBA2241 > CAIXSE01. Next base: position 193 of record JBBQFA010000166.1, read on the forward strand.
GTTCGTGACCCAGTCGCGCAGCGCCTCGTTCATGGCGTCCTTGAGCGTGCGCGAACCGCTCTCGACGGGGACGACGGTGGCGCCGAGCAGGCGCATGCGCACGACGTTGAGATCCTGCCGGCGCACGTCCTCGGCGCCCATGTAGACGGCGCACTCGAGGTCGAGGAGGGCGCAGGCCGTCGCCGTGGCGACCCCGTGCTGGCCGGCGCCGGTCTCGGCGATCACCCGGCGCTTGCCCATGCGTTTGGCAAGAAGCGTCTGCCCGAGCACGTTGTTGATCTTGTGGGCGCCGGTGTGGCAGAGGTCCTCGCGCTTGAGCAGAACGGTGGCGCCGCAGCGCTCGCTGAGGCGCTCGGCGTGGTAGAGCGGCGTGGGCCGGCCGGCGTAGTCGGCGAGGAGGCGCGCGAGCCCGGCCTGAAAGGCCGCGTCGCCGCGCGCCTCTTCGTAGGCCGCCGTCAGTTCGTCGAGCGCCGGGATCAGCGTCTCGGGCACGAAGCGCCCGCCGTACGGGCCGAACCGGGTCTCGATCGTCATCGCTGGGCTCCTCCGCGGCGCTTACCGGCGCAACCGGTCTTCTTGTCAGCCTGTACCACCGCGGCGAAGAACTCATTCAACAATGCCGGATCCTTCTCGCCGGGCGCCGACTCGACGCCGCTCGAGACGTCGACGACGAGCGGGTGCACGGCGGCGATCGCGTCGCCGACGTTGGCGGGCGTGAGGCCGCCCGCCAACACCAGCTTGTCGGTGGGCGCATCGGTGCGCTGCGCCAGCTCGTCCCAGTCCAGCGTCTCGCCGGTCCCGCCGTACTGGCCGGGGCGCTGCGCGTCGGCCAGCAGCAGGTCGGCGTCGGCGGCGTCCGGCGTGCCGAGGGCGGCGATGACCAGGGGCCGCGGGTCCAGGTGCGCCGTCGCCGCCCGCACCGCCGCCACCGTAGGGCCGTCGGCGCCGGCCGAGAGCTGCACGGCGCGCAGACCGGCGTACTCGAGCGCCTCGGCGATCCAGGCCGGCGACTCCGTGGCGACCACGCCGACCGTCAGGGCGTCCTCAAGGTCGCCGCCCATCCAGCAGGCGCGCTCCACCGACACTTGCCGAGGGCTCTCGCAGAGGATGAACCCGCAGGCGCAGGCGCCCAGCACGACGGCGGCGCGCACGTCGGCGTCGCGGGTGAGGCCGCAGACCTTGATGAGCGTCACGCCGGCCATCCTGGGTCTTTGAGGCCGGCGATGAGGCCCGGCAGTTCGTCGATGGGCGCCCGCATCAGCGTCTCGCCGACGAGCAGGGCGCGTGCTCCGGACAGCGCCGCGCGACACGCGTCCGCCGGTGTCTTGATGCCGCTCTCGCTCACCGGGAACATGCACGGGCCAAGGGCCGGGGCGAGGAACTCCGTGGTCGCGATGTCGACCTCCAGGGTGACCAGGTCGCGGTTGTTGATGCCGACGAGCGTGCAGCCGGCCATGCAGGCACGGCGCGTCTCCTCGAGGTCGTGCACCTCCACCAGAGGGTCGAGGCCGCAGTCCAGGCACTCGATGAGCAGGTCGTGGAGCCTATCGTCGCTGAGGATGGCAATGATGATGAGGACGGCGGCGGCGCCGGCCTCGGCCGCCTCCCACACCTGCCCGCGGTCGACGATGAAGTCCTTGCGCAACACGGGCAGGTCGACGGCCGCGGCCACGGCGCTCAGGTCTTCGAGCGAGCCACCGAACCGGGTGGGCTCGGTCAGCACCGAGATCGCGTCGGCGCCGGCCGCCTCGTAGGCGCGCGCCTGGGCGACGGCGTCCAACTGCGGGGCGATGTCGCCCCTGCTGGGGGAGCGCCGCTTGACCTCGGCGATCACCGCGAGTTGCGGGCTGGGTGCGCCGGGAACCCAGCTTGGGCGTGCCAGCGCGTCGCGGAGGCGCCCGGGCTCCTGGATATGCTCCGGGCGGACCAGGCGACCGGCGGCGCGTGCCGCCGCCACCCGCCGCCGCGAGCCTGCCACCATCTCGATGAGGAAGCCTGAGGGGGCGGGCTGGCTGTACGGGTCCTTGCGGTTCACGCAGTTCCTCTTGCGAGTCGCCGGGTGGTCGCGACGAGGGCGTCGAGCTTGGCGCGGGCGGCGCCTGAGGCGACCGCCGCCCGCGCCCTCACCACGCCGTCGGCGATGCTCCCGGCCGCCTCCGCGATGTACAGCGCCGCGCCGGCGTTGAGCAGCACGACGTCGAGGTGTGCGCCCTCAGCGCCGTCAAGCACGGCGCGCAGGTGGCCGGCGTTCTCTGCGGCGTCGCCGCCGCGAAGCTCCTCGAGCCGTGCGCGCCGCAGCCCGAACTCCTCGGGCGCGACCTCGTAGTGCACGTCGTAGCCTTGGCCCGCGAAGACCTCCACGATGGCCGTCGGGCAGGTCGTCGAGATCTCGTCGAGCCCGTCCTCGCTGTGCACGATGAGGTTGCGGTCGTTGCCCATCAGCCGCACCGCCTGGGCGATGCGCTCCACGTAACGGGCGTCGGCGACGCCGATGAGCTGGTGGCGGGCGCCGGCGGGGTTGGTGAGTGGCCCGATGAGGTTGAACGTGGTCGCCATGCCCAGCTGTCGGCGTACCGGCGCCACGTGCTTCATCGCAAGGTGATGCCGGGGCGCGAACATGAAACCGATGCCGCACGCGGCGATGCATCGGCTCACCTGCGCCGGCGCCAGGTCGATAGCGACGCCGAGCGCCTCGAGTACGTCGGCGCTGCCGCAGAGGCTGGTCGCCGAGCGGTTGCCGTGCTTGGCGACCGTCACGCCGGCGCCGGCGGCGACCAGGGCGGCGGCGGTCGAGATGTTGAACGTCTGGGCGTTGTCGCCGCCCGTGCCACAGGTGTCAAGGATGACGTCGGCGTCCACCTCCACCTTCTCGGCGAGCTCGGTCATGCCGCGAGCCATGCCGACGATCTCCTCGGCGGTCTCGCCCTTGACGCGCAGCGCGCTAAGAAAGGCGCCCGTCTGGGCCTCCCCGGCGCGTCCGCCCATGATCTCGAGCAGCACGGCGCGCGCGTTGGCCTCGCTCAGGTCGCGCCCGGCAGTGAGCTCGCGCAGCGCGGCGCTCAGGACGTCATTCGGCATCGCCGGCCTCCGCTGTCGGCGCGTCGCCGGCCTCCAGCCGCAGGAAGTTCGCCAGCAGCTCCAGCCCGACCGTCGTGAGCACGCTCTCGGGGTGGAACTGCACGCCGTGCACCGGCAGCTCGCGATGACGCACGCCCATGACGATGCCTTCGTGGTTCCAGGCCGTCAGTTCGAGGCAATCTGGCAATGCTTCATCGACCACCAGGGAATGGTAGCGCGTCGCCGTGAACGGGTCTGGCAGCGCTGCAAACACGCCGCGTCCGTCGTGGCTGATCTCGTCGGTCTTGCCGTGCACCGGCGCGCCGGCACGGCGGACGACGCCACCGTAGACCTGGCCGATCGCCTGGTGGCCGAGGCAGACGCCGAGCACCGGCAGGCGCGCGGCGCCGAAGTAGGCGATGGCGCCCATGCTGATGCCGGCCTCGTTCGGCGTGCAGGGGCCGGGGGAGACGACGAGGTGGGTCGGCCGCGACGCCTCGATCTCCGTGATGGTCACGTGATCGTTGCGCTTCACGGTGATCTCGGCGCCGAGCTCGCCGAGGTACTGGACGAGGTTGTACGTGAAGGAGTCGTAGTTGTCGATCATGAAGACGCGGGCATCCACGGTCATCCTCCTTCGCCGAACTGCTCGTGGGCCAGGTCGATGGCGCGCAGCAGGGCCGCGGCCTTGGCTTTCGTCTCTTCGTACTCGTGCGCGGGCACGGAGTCGGCGACGATGCCGGCGCCAGCCTGTGCATAGGCTACCCCGTCCTTGACGACGACGGTGCGGATGCAGATACATGAGTCCAGGTCGCCGCCGTAGCTGAGGTAGCCGATGGCGCCGGCGTATGGGCCGCGGCGCACCGGCTCGAGCTCGTCGACGATCTGCATCGCTCGCACCTTGGGAGCACCGCTCACCGTGCCGGCGGGGAAGGCCGCTTTGAGCGCGTCGGTGGGCTCGAGGCCGTCGGCGAGCGTGCCGCTCACCTGCGAGACCATATGGATCACGTGCGAGTAGAGCTCCATGCCCATGAAGTCGTCGACCTGGACGCTGCCGGGCACGCACACGCGCCCGAGGTCGTTGCGGCCGAGGTCTACGAGCATCAGGTGCTCGGCGCGCTCCTTTTCGTCGGCGCGCAGGTCGTCCATGAGGCGCCGGTCCTCGGCGCGGCTGGCGCCGCGCCGGCGGGTGCCGGCGATCGGCCGCGTCTCGACGCGGTCGCCCTGCACGGTGATCAGCGGCTCGGGGCTCGAGCCGCAGAGAGCGAAGTCGTCGAAGGCGATGTAGTACATGTATGGGCTCGGGTTCACGGCCCGGAGCCCGCGGTAGACGGCGAAGGGTGAGACGGAGACCGGCGTGCTGAAACGCTGCGAGAAGACGACCTGAAAGGCGTCGCCCTCGTAGATGTACTCGCGGATGCGTTCGACGCCGGCTTCGTACTGCTCCCGGGTCATCGACGAGGAGACGGGGCGGGCAGGGACCCCTGCGGTCGCCCGCCGCTTCCCGGTGCCGTCAGTTCGGTCCGGCGTCGCGCTCATCTCGCCCGCGCTCACAGCCGCGGCGTCGACCATGCGGCCCGCCGCGCCCGCCGGGAGCGCCGCGGCGAGCTTCTCGCGCACGCTGGCGATGCGCTCCACCGCGCGCGTGTACGGGCCGTCGATGTCGCGGCCCTCGACGAAGGCGTTGGCGACGATGGTGATCGTATGCGTGAGGTGATCGAAGACGAGCACGGTGTCGGCGAGCAGAAACGCCATCTCGGGCAGGCCGAGGTCGTCGGGCGGCGCGTCCGGCAGGTTCTCAAGACGCCGCACGAGGTCGTAGCCGAAGTAGCCGACGAGGCCGCCGGCGAGCGGGGGCAGGGCGGCGGCTGCGCCGCCGCCCTCGCTGCCGCTCGCCGGCGGCCGGTAGCTGCGCATCAGGTCGGCGACCGCCTCGAACGGGTCGTCGTGCTCCATCTCGAGGCGCTCGCCGCCTTCCTCGACGGTCAAGCGCCGGTCCGCGTAGGTCACGAGGGCGCGGGCACCGACCCCAATGAACGAGTAGCGGCCGAGGTGCTGGCCTTGCTCGGCGCTCTCGAGAAGGAAGGCGCGGCGCGGCGCACCGAGCTTGAGAAAGGCCGAGACGGGGGTCTCGAGATCGGAGACGAACGAGTGGGTGACGGGCAGGACGTTGTGGGCCAGTGCGAGGCGGCGCGCCTCGACTAGCTCCGGAAAAACTCGTATGTCCTTTGCCACGGGCCAGTCATGTGACACCTCCGGTGAGCACGTCGGCCCACCACCGTCACGCGCCTGCCGTTTCGGCAAGCGGTCAGGGAACGGTAGGGCAGTGGGGGAGACCTGTCAACCGGAGGCGCACCAGGGGTGTCAAGGCCTGCCGTTGGAGAGTCCCAAGTCGCGCCTGCGCGCAGCTCGCGGGCGATGTAGGCTCACGGTCGGACCGATGAGGAACGAAGGAGACTGAGACGATGGAGTTCGAGAACGTCATCCGCGGGCGGCGCAGCATCCGCGCCTACACGCCCGAGCCCGTGCCCGAGGCCACCATACGGGCGATCCTCGACGAGGCGCGCTGGGCGCCGTCGTGGCGCAACACCCAGCCGTGGAACGTCTGGGTGGTGAGCGGCGGCGCGCTCGAGCGCTTCAAGCAGCGTTTCAAGGCGGCGGCGGCCAACGACGAGCCCGCCGGGCTCGATCTCTCGCCGACGCTGGAGTGGCCGGCGGCGTGCACGGCGCGTACCGCCGCCCTCATGAAGACCCGGTCCGCCACGCTCGAGGCGGCCGGCGAATCCACCGACCCGGCCACCGCCCTGGCGCGCATGGCCGACCTCTTCGGCGCGCCCTGCCTGCTCGTCTTCGGCTTCGACGACTGCCTCGCC
>JBBQFA010000167.1:0-6116 GCA_038321515.1 Thermoleophilia bacterium
ATCGCATCCCTGGGCGTCATCTTCTACATCGTCATGGACATGGCGATCCACTGGGGGTTGCTGCGCCGACTGCGCGAGGATGTGCCGGCAAGGGCGTGGGTCCTGGTCACGGCGTTGGCACTGGACGCGCTCGTACTCGGGGCATTCGTGTTCAGCAAGGCTCAAAGCGACGCGATCGTAATCTATGCGGCCGCCGCCGGCCTCGCACTCATCTTCGGCGGCGAGGCGCTGTACATGCGCATCCGGCCATCCGGAGAGTCGGCTTGAGGCACGGCGACTCATCCGGGCGCCGAGCGGGAAGAGAGCGAGCAGTCTCATGAACGATCTCATCACACTGGACGAGAGCACCGGCCGCCTGGTCATCAGCCTGGCGATCCTCATCGCGGCTCTGGTGGCCGGCACCCTCATCGCCGGGCTGGTGGCTCGCTTCGCCAAAGGCGGCTACGGCCGCTACTATGCGCGCAAAGGGTTCAGATACGCGGTCGCCGTCGTTGCCGCTATCGCGCTCGCCGTCGTGTGGCGGCCTTTCGCCGGCCAGATCGGCGTGGTGCTCGGGCTCTTCGCCGCTGGAGTGGCCTTCGCCGCGCAGGAGGTCATCGGTGCTTTCGCGGGCTGGCTCAACATCCTCTCCGGCAGTATCTTCCGTGTCGGCGACAGAGTCGAGATGGGCGGGGTACGTGGCGACGTCATCGACATCACGCCCCTGCGCACCAAGATCCTGGAGATGGGCACGCCCAGACCGCCGGGAGAGACCAAGTCCGAGTCCTGGGTCGGCGGAAGGCAGTATACGGGGCGCATCGTGGCCGTCTCCAACAAGGCCACGTTCACGCAACCCGTCTTCAACTTCACGGCGTCCTTCGAGTACCTCTGGGAGGAGCTCGTGATCCCGGTGCGCCACTCGGCGGATTGGCGCACGGCGGAGGAGATCCTGCTGGAGGAAGTCCGCAAGATCCCCGGCGCCGAAGGCGCGCAGGAGGCCATAGAGCGCATAGCGCGAGCCCATCCGGTGCCCAAGGCTGAGATCGAGCCGCGCGTGTTCATTCGCGCCGATCAGCGCTGGATAGAACTCGCGGCGCGTTTCGTTGTGCCGGTGCGCTCGGCCCGTACCGTGAAGGACGAACTGACGAGGCGGGTCCTGGACCGGCTGGCGGAGGCCGGCATCGAACTCGCCATGGATTCAGTCGAGATCGACATGGCCGAACAGGACGGGTCTCAGGCCTCGGCGGACCGGACGGGCGACTCTCGGACCGAGCCGAAGGCCGGCGCACCCGACCGGCCTGGAGAGGGGCGCAGCGTCGGGAGGTAGGCTGGGCCGGAGGCGGTGCAAGAGCTCGTCCCGGTGCCAGTCCCCGCCGGCCATGTCGGCGTCCACCCGGCACCGCCTACGACCGACCGAGTGCCGTGAACTGCGCCTCCACAAAGCGCTTGTACTGCTCGAGTTGCACCTCCAGATGGCGCCGCGCGTGCTTGAGCTCCTCAGATTCGGGCACATCGTCGTTGTGCGGCATGTAGGCGAGGTCGACGGTGACCCGCGTGTGGTCGTCATCGACGGCCGCGATGCTGACGAAGCCCATGTCCGCTTCGCTCTCGTCTCCGGTGGAATCGTATGAGTACTCGTCGTCGCTCAGGCGATACCAGTTGATGAGAGAGCTGAAGACGAACTCTGTCCATTCCCGATCCGCGAATGCGGGCGGTACGTTGACGATCACTGATTTTCTGACTTCGGGCATGTGGACTCCTTTGTCGGTGGTGCCGGTCAGGTCTCTCGTACCCTCAGGCCGCATCTTCATTCCCGGGCATCGTAGAGTCATGGGCGCGATCAGACCGTCAAGCAGGCGGACGAGCGAGCGAAGCCGTCTCGGGCCGTCTTGTGCGTCGTCGGGAGCAGTGCCGGCCCGTCATGACCCTCCCGCCTGAAGAACAGGCCGAAGTCGCGCAGTCAACGCTCAGCAAACGAACGACTCCTCTCCCTCGTCGCGCTGATCCTCGGCATCGGCCGAGTGTGGCGCTTCGACCGGACGGATCAGCCCAAGGAGATGCGGGGGCGATCGTCACGGCTACGCCGCCCACTCTGCCGATCGTCTTCAGTTTGCCCGTGGATGCCGTGATGACCACCGTCCTCCCGCGGCCCAGTTTGCGGAGATACCGAGTGCATTCCCTTCGGACAACGCATCGGACCGTTGCCGAGCCAAAGCATCGCGGACCATGAAGGCGCGGCGCGGCGACCAGGGTACTCGCCGCGGGAGTCAGTCCCTCTTCTTGCTGCGGGAGCGCGACACCCAGTGATCACCGTCCTTCTTGAAGTCCTTCTTCAGCGCGGCCCACGCCGTCCGGTGCGCGCGCTCTCCCTCGCCGTACTCTTCCACGGCGTTGTCATGGACTTCGATCCATATGTGCTGTGCGCTCTTGCTCGAGCGATTCCGGGCGTCTCCCTTGCGTCGTTGGACCTCGACGTTGAACTCCACGCCCAGAAGGAGCGCGATGTTGAAGATCCAGAGCCACACGAGGAACACGACGACGCCCGCCAGCGCACCGTACGTCGCGTTGTAGTTGCCCAGGGTGCCCACGTACATGGTGAAGCCGAACGTCGCGATGAGGGCGGTGATGGCTCCGAAGAACGCGCCCGCGCTGATCCACCGGAGACTCTGGCCCGGGGCGTTGGGTGCGAACGCATACAGAACGCTGAAGAGCAGCATGGCCAGGACGAACAGCAGCGGCCAGCGCAGGACGCTGTACGTGGCGACGGCCTGATCGGCGAGTCCCACCGACGAGCCGATCGTGCGAGCAATGGGACCGGTGAGCACCACCACGGTCGCGATGATCCCCATGGCTACGAGGAGCACCAGAGCGAGGACGATCTGACGTGGTAGCTTCTTGAGAAACGGCAGGCCGGGCACGTCGTGGATGCGGTTCGCAGCCCACATGAACGCACCGACGAACCCCGACGCCGAGAAGACCGCGACGACGATCCCCAGGCTGAGCAGCGTCTGCGAGGCGCCGCGACTGGCGATGAGGTTCTCGACCGGACCGCGCACCGTGTCCACTGCCGACGGCGGCGCCACCTGACCGGCGATGTCGAGAAGCACTCGCGTCGTGCTCGCCTGGCCGACCAGAGCCAGCAGCGCCACCACGAAGATCACCGCCGGAAACAGGGAGAGCAGCGCGTAGTACGTCAGCGAGGCGGACAGATTCATGACGCCGTCGCCCAGTCCCGCCTTGACGGCGTGGACGGCGATGCCCGGCCAAGCACGGACTCCCGTGTCGGCGTCGGCGCGGCGACCTGCCACATCGGCCTCGCCACGGCGGTCGTCGCGATCTCGGTGCGCCGCGCGCCCGCTCTGCGCGTGGTTGGTCGTCAACTCGCCCATGTGGTTGGACTTCCCACGCTTCCCTCTCTGCAAAACCGCTCGCTGCGGGCGACGGCTTGCACGCCCGTCCTTTCGGGTAACTGAGGTGAAGGAACCGGCAATGGCTGCGCGGAGACGGGGAGGGGTCATGGAGGAGCGGGTAGCGAGCATCGGCGATCTGGCCGATGGTCAGATGATGAAGGTCACTGTGGGGGGCGAGGACGCGCTGCTTGCGCGCGTCGAGGGCCGCCTCTACGCGACCGCCGCGCGTTGCCCGCACTGGGGAGGGCCACTGCCGCAGGGCCTGCTCAGCGGCCCGCGCCTGCTGTGTCCGTGGCACAAGGCGACGTTCGATGTTCGTGACGGCAGCCTGCTTGAACCGCCCGCGATGGACTCGGTCGCGAGCTACGCGGTGCGGGTCGCGGGCGATGACGTCTACGTGGAGCGGCCCGAGAACGAAGGCGCCTCGGAGGGTGCTTCCGGCGCCGACGTCACCTCCGACTCGCGGCTGTTCGCCATCATCGGCGGCGGCGCTGCCGCGGCGGCCGCCGCCGAGACGCTCAGGCACGAGGGCTACTGCGGCCGCATCGTCATGATCAGTCCCGAGACCCGCGTGCCCTACGACCGGCCCAATCTCAGCAAGGACTACATGGCGGGGGAGGTGGGCCCGGATATGCTGCCCTTGCGTGCCCCGGACTTCTATGCGCAGAGCGGCATCGAGCGGGTCGCGGCGCGAGTCACCCGCCTGGACGTGCACAGCCGCAGGCTCGAGCTGACTGATGGTGACCTGCTCGAGCCCGACGCGGTCCTCGTCGCGAGCGGCGCCGAACCGCGCCGCCTCCCGGTGCCCGGCGGAGACCTGCCGGGCGTCTTCACCCTGCGCACTCCGGAAGACGCCGACGCCATCCTCGCCGCGGCCGGGGACGGTCGCAAGGTAGTCGTGGTGGGGACGAGCTTCATCGGCATGGAGGTCGCTGCCAGCCTCGCGCGGCGAGATCTCGATGTGACGGTCGTCGGACTCGAAGCGGCGCCCTTCGCCGGCACTCTCGGTGAGACCGTTGGCCGGATGCTCCAGGCCTTGCATGAGGAGCATGGCAACCGCTTCGTGCTCGGCAACGGCGTTGCGAGCTTTTCCGGCGCCGGCGCGGTGAGCCGCGTCGTCCTGGAGAACGGCGACGAACTTGAAGCGGACCTCGTGGTGATCGGCGTCGGCGTCCAGCCAGTGACGGACTTCGTCAGCGGCCTTGAGGCGGACGACGATGGCGGCCTGGCCGTGGACGACCGGCTGCGCCTTGCCGACGGCGTGTGGGCCGCCGGGGATGTCGCCCGCTACCGCGACGCGCACACGGGCCGCAGCGTACGCATCGAGCACTGGCGCCTGGCCGAACAGCACGGCCGAAGCGCCGCCGCGGACATGGCCGGTCACGGCCGGCCGTTCACCGGCGTGCCTTTCTTCTGGACCAAGCACTTCGACCTGTCTCTGGGTCACGCCGGGGTCACGCACGCGGGCATCGAGCCGCTCGTGTTCGGCGATCTGGCGAGACGAAAGTTCACCGCCCTGTACGCCGAGGACGACGAGCTGCTCGCCGCCTGCGGGACGCAGCAGAACGAGCTCGGCGCGTTCATGGAGCTGATGGCCGCGGACGCACTGCCGCCTCTCAGCGATGTCCGTGACCGGGACGCCCCCGGACTCGAGGCCTTGCTGGGCGAACTGACGCTGACGTGAGCGGCCGTTCGGCGATGCGCGACGGTAGTGAGGCTGCGCCCCGCATCGCCTGCGTTCTCAATGAGCTCGTTGCCGTCTGCTGCGTCACGCCTATGTGAGCCCGGCGTCAGGACCGCACGACTGACTGCTCAACTGCGTCTCGAGGTTCGTCTCGGTGCGGATCTATCCAGACGGGGCGCGCCCCGGACGAGGACAGGGGGGGAATCCCGCCCGGGGCGACGATGGTGACTGTGCGTCAGTTCTGGCGTGAGCCCCAGTCGTCGACGCGGCGCTCTGCGTCGTCCTTGGCGTAGCCGTAGCGCTCCTGCAGCTTGCCTACGAGGCGATCCTTCGATCCGCCGACTTGCTCCAGATCGTCGTCGGTGAGATCGCCCCACTCCTCACGGGCCTTGCCCTTGAGTTGCTTCCATTTGCCCTCGATGACGTTCCAGTCCATGGGTCGCCTCCTCTCTAGGCGCGTCTCCGCGTGTTGCTGACCAGCAGCATGATGATCCAGATGATGAACAGGACGATCGCCACGTAGAGAAGCCACTTGACGACGAAACCCAGCCCGAAGATAAGGGCGATGATGATGAGAAGCACGATCCAGAGCCACATGTGATCACCTCCCGGCGTTGCCGGCGTGGACGCTTTTCATGGGTACCTCTGAGGTCACGTCGCCTTCAAGCCGGGCGTAGATTACGGCCTTGCCGCTGACCTCTTGATGCTTGCTGCGTAAATACTCGAGGATGTCCATCAAGTCCTTCCTTTCTGTGTCCCATGGCCTCTCACCGCGACGTTGCCTGAGTGCCCATACTGGACCTATTCCCCTCGGCGGCGCAGGGTCAACCACCGGCGCCATTGGTGACGCCGAGGTGCTGCGGACGCGGCGCGGAACGGTTTGGCCGGCAATCGGCAGGGGTAGCTCTACCCGCATGACGCCGACGTCTCGAGAGCGGATGCGGGCCAACCACACGGTCGCGTGCCGGGGCCGATCGCCCGTGGCAAGCGCGGGGCCGCAGTGAGCCCGGCTGCGTCCCTTTTCGATCAGATCGCTCTCATCG